>JALWZG010000080.1 GCA_027002825.1 Caldifarciminota bacterium | reverse complement strand
TTGCCGTATCCTCCTCCGGTGAGGTCTACGTTGTGGGGATGGCTTACAACTCCTCCGATTTCTCGCAGGATAGGACGGTATACGGTAGTTCGGGGTACAAGGACGCCTTCCTTACGAAACTTTCCGGGGATATATCTTCCCACATGGCAACCGCGATTCTGGCCTCAAGCATGGACGACTACGCTTACGCCCTTGCCCTATCCCCCTCCGGAGAGGTGTTGGTAGCGGGTAAGACGAACAACTACGCGGACTTCTCCCTGAACAGGACGGTCTTCGGGACGACCTCACTTGATGACGAGGCCTTCGTCGTGAAGGTCCCGGCCGCGGTATCCGTTGATGAAAAACCGGAGAAAGAGGCCATATCGGTTGACGTTTTCAGAAATGTTCTCAGAATTTCCTTTACGTCCTCATCCTACGTGGGCTACGACGTGTACTCGGCAGATGGCAGGCTCGTAAGACGGGTAAGTCTCGGCTACCTCCCGGCAGGCAGGTACGAGTACAGGTTTGACCTACCGAAGGGAACTTACCTGCTCAAGGTGAGGGTTGGGAGCGAGATCAGGGAGTTCAAAGGGGTGAGTTTGAGGTGAGGGCTTTGCACACTTAACAAAGGTGGGATATGATGTGGGTTTTTGCCTTTTCGGAAGGTGTACAGGCTCTTGATTTGCACAACAGGGGTCTGAACATGTCTTTTGTTCAAAACGTAGGCCAACTCTCTGACGATGTAGTCTTCTACAGCATGCACCCTTCAGTCGTTTATGTTCTGAGGGACGGCATCATACACATCAACGGCGTTAGGGTATCTTTTGGGTCAAAACCGAGGTTTATAACGGGAGATATGCCACTTAGGACGAAGATATCCTACTTCGGACAAAACAAGGCCATAAGCAACGTGCCTACGTACAGGCGGGTTGTTTTGAAGGAGGTATATCCGAAGATAGACGCTATACTGACGGCCGATGGCAGGGGTGTGGTAGAGTTTCAGTTTATAGTGCATCCCGGTGGTGATCTAAACCGGATAAGGCTTGAAACCGATGGACGTGTGGTTCAAAGGAAAGACGGCATATACATCGCCAGGGAAAACAGAGAGCTCGTCAGGATAAGCGACCTGAAGGCCTATCAGGGGGCTGAGGAGGTGGAGGTTAGGGTGCAAGTTAAAGGTGGAGAGGTTAAGTTCATAGTTGATGACTGGGACAGAAAGCACACGCTCGTTATTGACCCGGTTGCGACGGCCATACTTACGTCAAGCGATGGGGATTACGCCCTTGCTCTAACCGGATACGGCAACTACGTTTACGTCGCGGGCTCCACTTACAGCTCTTCCAACTTCGCACCCAACAGGGTGGTGTTCGGAACATCGGGTAATCAGGACGTGTTCGTAAGTAGGCTAAGCGACGACCTTACGACTCACCTGTCCACGGCAATTCTGTCATCAAGCGGCAGGGATTACGCCCATGACATAGCCGTCAACGGGGATTTCGTTTACATCGCGGGGTATACGGAGAGTTCAGGCGATTTCGCACCCAACAGGAACGTTTTTGGGGCCTCCGACGGGTACGATGCCTTTGTGAGCAGGCTAAGCGCGGATCTGTCAGGCCATATTGCAACGGCAATTATAGCATCAACGGATTGGGATCAGGCTCACGCCATCGCCATCTCACCGGATGCTGAATTCGTTTACGTTGGGGGATACACGGAGAACTCCTCAAACTTCGCGCCGAGTAGGAACGTCTTCGGAACCGGCGGTGGAAAGGATGCCTTTATAACCAAACTGGACTCCTCCCTCTCAAACCACGTAGCAACGGCCATTTTGACGTCTGACGGAAACGATTACGTTTACGCGCTATCCGCAACCGGGAATTACGTTTACGCTGCCGGAGGTACGTGGAACTCCTCAAACTTCGCACCCAACAGAACCGTTTTCGGAACACCCGGCTCCTTTGACGGATTTATAACGAAGTTAAACTACGACCTATCCTACCACGTAGGCACGGCCGTTCTCGCGTCAAGTGGAGACGACTTCATACAGGGCATGGATCTGGACGGCGGATACGTTTACGTGGCCGGATATACGAGGAATTCTTCAGACCTCGCGCCGAGCAGAAACGTCTTCGGAACTCCGGGAGGATACCGGGACGCCTTTGTCAGCAAGTTTGATACCAACCTGACGACCCATATGGCCACGGCGGTTCTGTCATCAAGCGATTGGGACGAGGCCCGCGCGGTGGACGTGGGGAGTGGTAGTGTGTATGTGGGCGGATTCACCAAGAATTACTCGGATTTTGCACCGGATAGAGGGGTTTTGGGGACTCCTTCATCGGGTGGTTATTACGATGCTTTTGTCAGTCGGTTAAACGGGGATCTGTCCGCGCACATGGCAACGGCTATCCTGACATCTGATAACGACGATCACGCGTGGGATATGGTTTTTCACAACGGAGAGGTTTATACCGCCGGACATACGGAGAATCCATCCAACTTTTCTCTGAACAGGACGGTTTTCGGAACTCCCGGAGGTATGGCCGACGCTTTTGTTGCGAAACTGCCGGATGTTTTGAGCGTTCAGGAAAAGGCGGTATCCTTTGAGAGCTTTGACGTATCGTTTGTAAAAGGGGTTTTGAAGGTGAACCTGCCCACCTCTGCCTACGTCGGATTTGACGTATATTCCACCGACGGCCGCCTGATCAAACGCGTCGGTCTCGGCTACCTGCCAGCCGGACACTATGAGCATCCCCTGAAGCTTCCCAAAGGAGTTTATCTGATAAAGGTGAGGGTCGCAAAAGCGGTTAAGGAGGTCAAGGTGGTGATGTAGGAAACACCCTTAGAATTCGGGTGCGCTATGGCCGTTGGGGTTAGGGAGAGGCTTTGGACGTACGAGGACTACGTAAGGGGGAGAATACCACCTGAAGTCTCGGAGGTAGTAAACGGTAAGGAGGTTGAGAAAATGCCTGTAGGTGGGCTTCACGGGTTTTTAGAAGGGGTTATTTACGCTTACCTCTATAGCAAGCTGAAGGATGGGTTTCACGTTCTCGTCGGAGAGGTGGCACTTCTCCTCTCACGAGAACCCCTCGTTCTGCGTGGTGCCGATATAGTCGTCGTATCAAAGGAGAGGATGAAGGAAATACCCGAAGGGGCGATAGAGATACCGCCGGACCTTGTGGTTGAGATAGTATCGCCTTCGGACAGTGCCGAGTACGTTCAGAGTAAGATGAGGGACTACAGGGATTGGGGGGTGCTTAAACAGGTGTGGGTTTATCCGAAGGTGAGGGAGGTTGTCGTTGTGGATGAGGGAGGCATTTCAGTTTACGATGAGGAGGATGAGGTTGAGGTTCTGAAGGGGGTGAAGTTCAGGCTGGGGGAGTTTATGAAGGGGGTAGGCAATTAGGTTGCAACGACTTTCCCACAGAGGAATTTACAGCTATAAACTATGTTCGATGCTGTGGGTCGTCGTTCTCTCCTCTGGCATAGAAGCGAAGGCCGATTTGAGGGCCGTAGAGGCCTACAGTAGAGGCATAAAGATGCTCTTCACCGAGAACGTCGGCCAGTTGTCCAACGAGGTGGTTTTCTACAGCATGCACCCTTCGGTCGTTTATATCCTGAGGGACGGTAGCATACACATCAACGGCGTTAGGGTATCTTTTGGAGTAAAACCGAGGTTTATAACGGGTGATATGCCACTCATAACGAAGATCTCCTACTTCGGTCGGAACAGGTCCATAAGCGACATACCGACATATAGGCGGGTTGTTTTGAAGGAAGTATACCCGAAGATAGACGCCATACTCACGGCAGATGGCAGGGGAGTAGTTGAGTTCCAGTTTGTAGTGCATCCCGGAGGAGATCCGAGCCGAATAAAGGTTGAGACCGATGGTCGTGTGGTTCAAAGAGAGGACGGCATATACATCGTAAAGGAGGGCAAAGAGCTTGTCAAGATAAGCGATCTGAAGGCGTATCAGGGGGCGGAGGAGGTGGAGGTTAGAGCGGAGGTGAAAGGCAAAGAGGTCAGGTTTTCTGTTGATAACTGGGACAGAAAGCATACGCTCGTTATTGACCCTGTTGCAACGGCTATTTTGGCTTCAAGTTGGAGGGATGAAGCTCTTTCCATAGCGATAGACAGCTCTGGAAATGTGTTTGTTGCTGGTTGGACTTATAATTCCAGCGACTTTGCGCCGAGCAGAAATGTGTTCGGCACTGCTGGATATGAGGATGCTTTTGTGAGTAAGTTGAGCAGTGATCTATCAGTTCACATCGCCACTGCTATTTTGGCCTCAAGTGATTGGGATTTTGCCTCTTCCATAGCGATAGATGGCTCTGGCAGTGTGTTCGTCGCCGGTTTGACCGGGTATTCCAGCGATTTCGCACCGAGTAGAAATGTGTTCGGTATTACTGGTGGTGATGATGCCTTTGTGAGTAAGCTGAGCAACGACTTATCAGTTCACATCGCCACTGCTATTCTGGCTTCAAGTAGTAGTGATGCTGCTTATTCCATAGCGATAGATGGTTCTGGCAATGTGTTTGTTGCCGGCGAGACTTGGAGAGCCAGCGACTTTGCACCGAGCAGAAATGTGTTCGGCACTACTGGTGGTGATGATGCCTTTGTGAGTAAGTTGAGCAACGACTTATCAGCTCATATCGCTACGGCTATACTGACTTCAAGTAGTAGTGATTATGCTTCTTCCATAGCGATAGATGGCTCTGGTAGTGTGTTCGTCGCCGGTGGGACTTGGAATTCTAGCGACTTTGCGCCGAGCAGGAATGTATTCGGTATTACTGGTTGGGGTGATGTCTTTGTGAGTAAGTTAAGCAGCGATCTATCAGCTCATATCGCCACTGCTATTCTGACTTCAAGTAGTGATGATTATGCTTCTTCCATAGCGATAGACAACTCCGGCAGTGTGTTCGTTGCCGGTGAGACTTGGAATTCCAGCGACTTCGCACCGAGTAGAAATATATTTGGAACTCCTAGTGCTAGTGGTTCCAACGATACAGCGGCTTTTGTAAGTAAGTTAAGCAGCGATCTATCAGCTCATATCGCCACTGCTATTCTGACTTCAAGTAGTTATGATTATGCTTCTTCCATAGCGATGGATGACTCTGGCAGTGTGTTCGTTGCCGGGCGAACTGGGAATTCCAGCGATTTCGCACCGAGTAGAAACGTGTTCGGAACTACTGGCGGTGATGATGCCTTTGTGAGTAAGCTGAGCAACGACTTATCAGCTCATATCGCTACGGCTATACTGACTTCAAGTAGTTATGATGGCGCTAGATCCGTAGCTATAGACAACTCTGGCAGTGTGTTCGTTGCCGGTGGGACTTGGAATTCCAGCGACTTCGCACCGAGTAGAAATGTCTTTGGTATTACTGGTAGTAAGGATGTCTTTGTGAGCAGACTGCCCGCCGCTTTGAACGTCTCGGAGAAAGCGGAAGTGTCAAGGGATGCGTATGTGGAAATCTCAGGGGATGCGCTTATTCTCACCCTCCCCACCTCCGCCTACGTCGGATTTGACGTATATTCTGCCGACGGCCGTCTGATCGGACGCGTCAGCCTCGGCTACCTGCCAGCCGGCAAATACGAGTACCGCCTGAAGTTGCCCAGAGGTGTTTACCTGCTGAAGGTCAGAGTCGGGGACGAGGTGAGGGAGATTAAGGGGGTGCTTTAATCGGGTACCACCTTTAGAATCGCCTTCCCCAAATGCACAGAGTGGTGGAAGGTGAGTATGTGCTTCTGTGGGGCGGTCCCGACGCCAACTACCTCAGCGAGTACAAAGCCGGAAAGGTCGTCCATTCCCACAGGGGGAAGATAACACTGCCCGAAGAGCTTTATTGGGGGGATGTCGTACTCTCGTCCACGGGTAGGAGATTTTACGTTATAAGACCCTCAAACGCCGATTTCGTCCTCCGACTCCGAAGGAAGACCAACATATTCTACCCGAAGGACATGGGTTTGGTCCTCATGTACACCAACTTCAACCCCTTTTCAAAGGTTCTTGAGGTGGGGAGTGGAAGCGGTGCTATGGCCGTGGTGATAACGAGGATGCTCGTCCCACCCGGAAAGCTCTACTCCTACGACGTAAACCCACGTCATCAGAGGGTGGCAAGGGAAAACGTTGAAAGGTACGGTAGATCGGAAAACGTCGTATGGCATGTGAGAGACGTGGCCGAATGCGGTTTTTGGGAGAAGGACGCCGATATAGTGATAATAGACGTCCCGGAGCCTTGGACCATAGTGCCTCACGCCTACAGATCCCTGAAAGGCGGAGGTTTTCTGGTTTTCGCCTCACCCAACGTGGAACAGGTAAAGCAAACGCGATCGGAAATGCAGAAATTCGGATTCTTCGGCATAAGAACCGTTGAGCTCCTCATGAGGGACTGGCATATAAGGGATGTCGGATGCAGACCGGATCACCGAATGCAGGGGCATACCCTCTTTTACACCTTCGCGAGGAAGGTGAGGTCGGTTTGATAATTTACTAACTTATACTGTAGAATACATAGGTTATGAGAAGAGGATTGACTTTCCTACTCTTAGCGGTTGCGGCTGCACCCTTGGGGGGGCAGACGGTCACGTATATAAAGTCCTACGATATGAACAACTACGTCCCACCAAACGTGTCCGTGGAGTCCTTTATCGGTATAGAGTCCGTCGCGGACGGTTACTACCTGACGGGAGTTTTCGTTGAGGTTATAAGCCTTTTGCCCCTTTCGGCGGAGACCGCATCCGTAGTCCTGAAAACCGACAAAGACGGCGAGATAGTTTTGGGAACCACCTACAAGGTAACCGGAGTCTTCTTGACAGATGTGAAGTCCGCATCGGGGAACTACCTCCTCTCCGGCTTTACGGGAGGGGTGGACACCTCAGGGGTCGTCATGGAAATGGACCTCGCGGGGAACGTGCAGTGGGCGAAGGTCCTGAACATATCGGCGGACAACAGGGATAAGGTTATAGAGGGTCTACCCCTATCATCCGGTGAGTACGTCTTCGTCGGTGAAAGCGTTAACAGCAGCACGGGTTTTGACGCTATAATCTTCAAGACGGATGCCACGGGAAACCTAATGTGGTACAAATTCCTCGGAGGGAACTCCCCCTACGGGGATAAGGCACGGGATGTGGCCGAACTGCCATCGGGCGACGTTGCGGTTGTGGGAATAGCGGGGGGATTTGTGGGTAATTACGCCGGGTTCTTGGCAGTTCTGGACGGTACAAACGGAAACATCGTCTGGCACAAGGTGTACGGGACGCCGAGCGATGAATACCTCTTTGAGGTTGAACCCACGTCGGACGGGGGTTTTGTGATGGTGGGGGACAGGATGGTGGGATCGGACACCAACGTCCTCGTGATAAAGACGGACGGCTCCGGGAACGTCCAGTGGGCGTACGAATACGGTGGAAGCACCACCAAAGAGCTGGGAAGGGGGGTTGTTGAAGTGGCCGACGGCTACGTCATAAGCGGTACACAGGAGTCCTCCGTCCTGCTGTTCAAGATCAACACCTCAGGTGATGTGGTGTGGGCGAAGACCTACAGCAGCATCGGTGCGGACGCGGGATCCGAGCTCGTTCACGGTGTGGACGGTGGATTCGCGGTGGTCGGGGTTTGGAGCATAGGTGTCAGTCAGGACGGTGTGGTGGTGAAAACGCTGGACGACGGTAGGGTCCTGGCGTCCGGGGGTGGGAACTGCAGCTCCCAGTCGGACATAATCCTTCCGAGATCTGCCGTATCCTTAACCGTTCAAACACCACCTTTCACCCTATCCAGAACCCTCGCCCTTGACCCCTATTCCCCGACCGTCAGTCCAACCGTCCTCGCATCCGGGGAGGAATGTCCGCTCGGAGGTGAGTTCGGTCTCCCCGTTGCGGAGGTCGGCAACGACTTGACGGGAGATTACGAGATCTTTACGGTTGACGGGAGGAGGGTTGAAGACATGCGCAGGGGAGGGATATACATCCTGAAAGGTAAGGGGGGATGTAGAAAGGTCATATTCAGGTGATATTCCGGCTTATAATAGCCGTTCTTAAAGAGGAGGTGAAGGCGTGGCAACAGATATAAGACGGCTCAGGAACATAGGTATAATAGCCCACATAGACGCCGGTAAGACGACCACAACGGAGAGGATACTCTATTACACCGGCCGCAAGCACAAGATAGGCGAGGTGCATGAGGGTGAGGCCGAGATGGACTGGATGGAGCAGGAGAGGGAGAGGGGTATAACCATCACGTCCGCCTCCACTACGTGCTTTTGGAAGGACCACCAGATAAACATCATAGACACGCCCGGACACGTGGACTTCACCATAGAGGTTGAGAGGGCGCTCCGCGTCCTTGACGGTGCTATCTTCATCCTTGACGCCTCACAGGGTGTTGAGCCGCAGAGCGAGACCGTGTGGCGCCAGGCCGACAAGTACGGGGTACCCCGTATAACCTTCGTGAACAAGATGGACAAGATAGGTGCGGATTACTTCGCCTCCATGGAGTCTATGGAAAACAAACTCGCCGCTCTGCCCCTCCCCATGCAGTACCCCATAGGCGCCGAGGCCGAATTTGAGGGCGTTGTTGACCTTATAACCATGAAGGAAATAGTATGGCTTGAGGAGACACTCGGCGCCAAGTACGAGTACAGGGAGATAAGGCCGGAGCTGAGGGAGGAGGCCGAGTTCTGGAGGTCCGTTCTGATAGAAAGGTTGGCGGAGGTAGACGAGTACGTCCTTGAGAAGTACCTTGAGGAGCAACCCTTGAGCGAGAGGGAGCTGAAGGAGGCCGTAAGGAGGGCCACGCTTTCCCTGAAGGCGGTACCCGTCTTCGCAGGCTCCGCCTACAAGAACAAGGGCATACAGCCCCTTTTGGACGCAGTGATAGACTATCTGCCCTCGCCCCTTGACAGGGGAGCGGTCGTGGGTAAGACCCCAGACGGTAAGGAGGTGGTACGTCAGCCCTCCGACAGCGAACCCCTCACGGCCTTGGCCTTCAAGATACAGATGGACCAGTACATCGGCAAACTGGTGTACGTAAGGGTGTATTCGGGTGTTCTGAAAGCCGGAACGTACGTTTTAAACGCCTCGCAGAACAGGAGGGAGAGGATCTCACGCATAGTGAGGATGCACGCCGCCAAAAAGGAGGACGTTGAAGAGCTGCGGGCGGGGGACATAGGCGCGGTCGTGGGGCTGAAAGCGGTTCGCACGGGTGATACGATAACGGAGGTGGAACATCCCCTCATCCTTGAAAGCCTTGAGGTGCCGGAGCCCGTCATATCCCAGGCCGTGTTCCCCAAGAGCAAAAGGGATGAGGAAAAGCTCCCGGCCGTCCTCTCCAAACTGGCCGATGAGGACCCCTCCTTTAAATTTTACGTGGACCAGGAGACGGGTGAGACCATAATAGCGGGTATGGGTGAGCTCCACCTTGAGATAAAGGTGGACATAATACGCAGAACCTTCAAGCTTGACGTTGAAACGGGTCAGCCGCGTGTCGCCTACAGGGAGACCATAAAGGTTCCCGTTAAAAACGTTGAGGGTAAGTTCATCCGTCAGACGGGCGGCCGCGGTCAGTACGGCCACGTCATCATAAACGTCTATCCCCTTGAGAGGGGCAAGGGTTATGAGTTCGTGGATAAGATCGTAGGTGGTAGGATACCCAAGGAGTTCATACCGGCCGTGGATAAGGGGATACAGGAGGCCCTGCAGAAGGGGGTTCTCGCGGGTTTCCCCGTGGTGGATATAAAGGTTGAACTCATAGACGGTTCTTACCACGAGGTGGACTCATCCGAGCTGGCCTTCAAGCGGGCGTCGGCAGAGGCCATAAGGGAGGCCCTCAAGAGGGGCAAACCCGTCCTCCTTGAACCTATAATGAGGCTTGAGATAACCGTCCCCGAGGAGTACATGGGCGATGTGATAGGGGATGTGGGTGCGAGGAGGGGACAGATAAAGGCCATAGAGGACAGCGGAAACGCCAAGCTCATAACCGCCCTTGTGCCTCTCGCCGAGCTCATGTCCTACGCCAGCGATCTGAGGTCCATCACACAGGGAAGGGGTTATTTCTCCATGTTTTTCAGCCATTACGCCGAAGTTCCGCAGAGCGTTGCGGAGAAGGTTATAGCGGAGAGGAAGAAGGAGCTTGAAGAGGCAAAGGCGAAAAGATGAAACACGGCTGGTTGAAGCTGCCGGACCGTATCATAAGGCTTGACAGGGTTCATGAGTTCTGGGTTGAAAAAGTGGAGAACGGCTACGTGGTGAAGGCGGCTGTCTTCGGCTCACAGGACGTGGTCCTGGACTACTTCTCCTCCTACGATGAGGCCGAAGAGTTCCTCACCACCATAACCTACTCCCTCAGGGGGGAGAACCCCATCATAGACGTAAAGGCCATCCGAGAAGGGGAGGATGAGGATTGGGACATAGAGGACTTTTTTGACGACTACGACGAGGACCTACCCTTTTAACCTGAGGCTCTACGCCTACGCGAGGGGAAATCTGGCAGTCTATATCGGCCCTTACCGGATGGAGGGGGAGGAGTCCCCCGAACTCCTGAAGGAAATAGGGGAATATCTGAAGGGGGAGAGGAGGACTTTCTCCTTTGAGCCGGATTTCTCCGTGTATTCCCCGAAAGTGCGGGAAGTCCTTGAGTACGTGTACTCCAGTCTGCCCTACGGCAAGACGGCGACCTACTCGGAGATAGCCGAGCGCCTGAACACACATCATAGAGCCGTGGGTTTTGCCCTCTCAAGAAACCGTCACCTACTCCTTATACCCTGCCACAGGGTGGTCGGAAAAAGGGGACTGGGAGGATTCCTGTTGGGTCTGGATTTCAAGAGGTTTCTCCTCTCCCTTGAAGGCGCCTTGCGAGGTCCTTGACCTTTTCTCTTATCACGTCCCTGACCTCCCTGTAGGTCTCAACACTCTCGCCAAAAGGATCCGGCACGTTCCAGACTTCAAGCGTTTTTCCGGGCAGAGCCGGACACTCCTGGGGGGAGCATACCACGACGACCACATCCCACGGGATTTCGGGAAGGTCGTTTATGTGCTTTGACGTCTGTCCCCTTATGTCTATTCCCACCTCATCCATTACCCTCACCGCGAGGGGATGGACGTAGCCCTCAGGTTCTGAACCGGCGGACCACACGTTCGCACCCCTCAGGTAAGCTCTTGCAAAACCTTCCGCCATCTGACTCCTGCAGGAGTTTCCCCTGCAGAGGAAGAGGACGTTCAGGTCAGTACTTCCTCTCAACGGGCTTCCAGTAGGTTATGTTCACGGGTATGTAGTCAAACGCGAGCTCCCCGTTCTCCTTCCTGTAGGCGAGGGTGTGTTTCAGCCACTTCTCGTCGTCCCTCTTGGGGAAATCCCTCCTGAAATGCCCTCCCCTGCTCTCCTCCCTCAGGAGCGCCCCCATCGCGACCACTTCGGCCAGATCGAGCAAGAAGCCCGTCTCAAGCGTCATGACGAGATCGGTGTTCCACACCAGGCTTTTGTCCTCCACCTTAACGTTTTTGAACCTCTCCTTAAGTTCCTTTATCTTCTGCAGGGCCTTTTCAAGGCTCTCTCTGGTCCTGAAGACGCCGACGTTCAGGTCCATGGTGCGCTGCAACTCCTTCCTTATCCTGTAGGGGCTTTCACCCTCTTTTCTGTTCATCAGGTTTTCTATACGCCGGAACTCCTCTTCGGCCTCCGGCAGGACGTCTTCCTCTTTGAAGGGGAAGTCCTTTTCGGTTGCGTACCGTCCGGCGAGCTCTCCCGTTATCCTGCCCCACACGAGGCACTCGGCCGTTGAGTTGGACCCCAACCTGTTCGCCCCGTGGAGTGATAGGCAGGCGGCCTCACCTGCGACGAACATGTTCTCAACCTTCCTCTCACCGTCCCACATGACCTGCCCGTCTATGTTGGCGTGTATTCCGCCCATTGAGTAGTGGGCCACCGGTCTTACGGGTATGGGCTCCTCTATGGGGTCCACACCGGCGAACTTTATGGCCAGCTCCCTTATGAGGGGAAGCCTCTCCAGAATCTTCTCCCTTCCGAGATGGGTCAGGTCAAGATGCACGTAATCCAAACCATCAGGCCCTTTAAAACCCCTTCCCTCCTCTATCTCCGTCATCTCCGCGCGGGAGACTATGTCCCTCGGGGCGAGCTCCATCTTGCTGGGGGCGTACCTCTCCATAAACCTCTCGCCCTTGTTGTTCCTGAGGTATCCGCCCTCACCCCTGGCCCCTTCCGTCACCAGTATCCCGGATGGGACGATCCCCGTCGGGTGGAACTGTATGAACTCCATGTCCTTTAGGGGTATCCCGGCGCGCAGTGCCATGGCAAGTCCGTCTCCCGTGACGGAGTGGGAGTAGGTGGTGAAGCCGTAAAGCCTACCCGCTCCGCCCGTGGCGATTATGATGACCTTTCCCATAAAGAGGACCCTTTCACCTCTCACAAGGTCAACCGCCGTCAGGCCGGCGAACTTCCCATCCTTCATTATTATCCTTGTGGCGAAGACCTCGTCGTGTCTGGTGTAACCTGAGAACCTCTGAAGTGTATCGTAGAGGGTCTGCATCTCAAAGAATCCGGTTTTGTCCTGGGCGAAGACCGTACGGAAGAAGGTGTGTCCGCCAAAGGGACGGGCGTTTATCTTTCCGTCCTCCCTCCTGGCCCAGGGTATCCCCCAGTGGTCCAGGAGCAGGATCTCGTACGGCATCATCTTCACAAAGCGGAAGACCACATCCTGATCCGCGAGGAAGTCGCTCCCCTTTACGGTGTCCCACGCGTGGAGTGTGAAGGAGTCCCCCTCTTCGGGTCGCAGAACGGCGGCCGTTCCACCCTCGGCACACACGGAGTGCGCCCTCATGAGCTGAACCTTTGATACGATTCCAACCTTTACCCTGTCTCCGTATTTTCTGGCAATCTCAGTTGCAGCCCTCAAACCCGCAAGACCAGCCCCCAGGATCACGACATCGTACCTGTACACCCTGTCAACCTTCATAGTCCGTTAATTCTACCGCAGAGCGGCTAAAGAGTTTTTAAAATCTCCTCAACCCTTTTTAGGAATTCCGCCTCATCCGTGTAGTTCTCAACACCCTCAATAGCGTGGGTTTTAAAGCCTATCACCTTCTTGCCCAGCACGAGGGAGTATCCTATCTCCGTTAACGTGCCGTACCTCCCGCCTATTGCTATGACGAACTCGCCTGAGGCCACCACAAGGGGGTTTCTGTTCCACCCCATGCCGGTGTTTATGCGTATGTCCAAGTACGGGTTGGCGTCCTCGCCCGTATATGTGGTGAGTATTCCGACGGTTATGCCCCCCTCCTCCTTTGCTCCTCTGCTCGCGGCCTCCATCACACCCGTCCTACCCCCGGATATCAGGACCCATCCGCTCTTTGCCACCATTCTCCCCACCTCATATGCCACCCTCCGCTCCTCCTCGCCCGCCTCGGACGAACCTATAACGCTGACCTGCCGCATAAAGTATTCTATCCCCGTTAGAATCCCGGTGTGAGGTTTGCCCTCGTCCAGCTGGACACGACGGAGAGGGAGGAGGTTCTAAATAAATTTGAGGAGATCTTTGAAAGCGTACGTGCCGACGTTTACGTCCTTCCCGAGCTCCTCACAACGGGCTACACCTCACCCCACCTAAAGGCGGAGATCCTCTCCGGTCCCACGGTTGAACTCTTCAAAAACCTCGCACAGAAGAGGGAGGCGCACTTCGTCTTCTCCTTTTCCCGGAAGGAGGGAAACTCCGTCAGGAACACGGCGGTTGTGGTCTCAAAGGAGGGGGTGATTTTGACGTACGACAAGCTCCACCTCTTCAAACCCCTCGGCGAGGACGGTTTCTTTTCGCCGGGGCGATCCCTTCCCGAGGTGAAGAGTCTCGGAGGTTTCAGGGTCTCACTCCAGATATGCTACGACCTGAGGTTTCCCGAAACCTTCAGATCCTTGGCTTTAAGGGGTGCAAACCTGATATTGGTACCCGCACAGTGGCCTCTGGTGCGCGTGGGTGTGTGGAGGTCGCTCTTGGTGGCCAGGGCCTCCGAGAACGGTATCTTCGTCATAGGGGTGAACAGGGTGGGGGAG
>JALWZG010000079.1 GCA_027002825.1 Caldifarciminota bacterium | reverse complement strand
GGTGGAGGAGCTCGTGGAGAGGATGAGGGGGGAGGTGGAGGGGTGAGGCTCCTCTAAAACGGAGCTAAAATTTCCCCTTGAGGATCTGCCTCATATCCTACTTTTTCCCTCCCAACAACTCCTCTGGGGCGCAGAGATGGAGCAAATTCGTAAAATACCTCAGTCGCAGGGGACACGACCTCTGCGTCATATCCGCGGTGGGCGAGCTCTTCGGAGGGGAGGATAGCGAGAGGGGGATTGAGATGAACGGATACGCAAGGGTTTACAGGTTTTTCCACAGGGTTCCTCACCGCGAACCCTTTATAAGGGATTCCCCGTGGGGTAAACTCCTGAAGTTTTTCATCGTACCCGACTCCCGAACGGTGTTCTTCATAAAACATGCGAGGAGGATTTACGATATAATCAAAAAGGAGAGACCCGATGTCCTCATAGCAACCGCACCCCCTTATTCCGCGCTCGTCTTCGGGTCGCTGCTCTCAAGGGTTTCGGGAATACCCTTTGTGGCGGATCTTAGGGATCCCTGGCTCAACAATCCCCAGCGGACGAACAAGCTCGCCGACTACATCCTTGAGATGTTCTCCTTAAGGGGAGCGTCGGCTGTTTTGGTCATAAACCCGCGAGAGACCTTTGAGGAGGCGAGGAGGTTCAACAAAAACGTTTTCGTAATAGAACACGTCTACGATCCGGAGGATTACAACCTGAAACCCTATGAGCATAGGGGGGAGGTGTGGGTTTCCCACATAGGCAGCCTTTACTCCCCATATCAGCGGGAGCTCCTCCTCTCCCTGAAGGAACTCCTCCCCAAGGGTTTCGTCCTAAAGGCCGTAGGCCCTGGGAGTGAGAGCGTGGGTGGGGTTGGGGCGGTTGCGCGGAAGGAGGCTTTTAGATATATGCTCTCCTCCGAGGTCTTACTGCTCCTCATAAGGGTCAGCTCCAAAAAGGCGAGGTACGGCTCGTCCGTCAGGTTTTACGATTACCTGGGGTCGGGTAAACCCGTGGTCGTATCATCGGACAACCCTTTCGTAGCGCAGAAGGCGAGGGAAATGGGTTTTGAGGTGGTGGACTTCTCAGCGGAAAGCGTAGCAAGGGCCGTTTTGAGGGCGGTGGCCGGGCAAAGCGCACCAAAAGGTAAAAGGCGAATGCACCGTGTGGACGTTGCCGTGTGCGAGGTTGAAAGGATACTTCAAAGGGTTGTCAGCACTCGCAGCTCCTCAGGACCATGAGGTCAACGTCGTCCGGGACGACAGATGTATCGGCCCCTGCGCATATGACGATTATCCTCGTCAGGATCCTGACACCCTCCACCGAGAACTTCTGTGTGTGCCTCTCAAGATCCCTGACGTGTTCCTCCGTCACCTTACAATCGGCGACGACTTCCACTATAACCTTGTCCACCCTGTCCTTCCTCCTCCTCTCAACCACAAAATCCGGGTTGTCTTCCCTCTCCTTGTCCATCTTTCTTATGATCCATCCGTCCTCGTAAGGAAACCTCTTCCTCAGATTTGCCTTCACATAGGGGTACATGTCAACGGCCCTCATAAGAGCGGCTATTATATTGCCGACGGACGGGTCAAATACCATCTCAGGCGAGCCAAAGGGGGATAAGGGCCAAAAGGGTTATCAACTTCAGCAGGCCTGAGGACAGGGAGTACCTTCCCCTCAGGACGAAATACGCCGCGGGTAGGGCCGGCAAACCCACCAGGGGCAAGACCGAGAGGGCGTAGAGTGTGGAATATCCCAGCATCACGGGGATCGGTGTGAGGGGAGGTAGGAGGATGAGGAGGGAGAAGACGAGTCTTCTGAGATACCTCTCCGGGATGACGTGGGCCACCGTCCTGCGGAACGGGTGGTCCCCCTCTTTGTCCTGAAGACTTTTCACTATTTCCCTTGTGAAGTGGAGGTAGGCGCCGAGAAGGGCGGCCGGCAGGACCCTTTCCAGATGATACCCACCACTCCCGTAAAGGAAGGCGAGGGAAACGACGAAGGCAACGCTCAGATTCCCGACCACGGGAAGACTTTTGAGGTACACGTTGTAGAGGAGGGAAATGTACATGGCCAGAGAGCCGACGGCGAGCGTCCAATACGAGTGCTTAAAGGAGAAGAGGAGGGCGAAGAAGAGGGCGAATACGGCGAAGGCCCAGGCCTCCCATTCGGCCACCCTGCCGGAGGGTAGAGGTCTGTTGGGGTGGTTTATCCTGTCCTCCTCCACGTCAAAGATGTCGTTTGTGATGTTCGTAAAAGCCGTTATGAAGAACGCTCCGAGCATCAGGGTTAGGGGTTTTCCAGAACGACAGAAGGTCAGGTGGCAGGCGGTCAAGACTACGAGGGATGCCATGAGGCAGTTGGGTATCCTCGCAAGGGCTATTACGCTCAAGGGAAGGGATTATACGATGGGTTTCCGCTTTAGGATTTCCCGCCGTATGAGGGAAGATGTGCTGTACACCCTCTACCAGAGTGCGCTCTCCTCGCTGGAACGTGCCTACGCCCCCTTTTCAAACTTCAGGGTGGGAGCGGCCGTCCTGATGGAGGACGGGAACGGTAGGAGGAGGGTTTTTACCGGTGTGAACGTTGAGAACTCCTCTTACGGACTGACCGTATGCGCTGAGAGGGTAGCCGTTTTCAAAGGCGTGTCCGAGGGTTTCAGGAGGGTTTTGGCCCTTTCTATTGCCGCCGTGGAAGGGGGAGAGGTCAGGTTTCCCACGCCTTGTGGAGCGTGCAGGCAGGTTCTGGCGGAGTTTTCGGACGGGGAAATGCCGATCTACAACGGGGACAGGGTGGTAAAACTCGCGGATCTCCTGCCGAGCGCCTTCAGGTTGAGGTAGTTTCAACCTTACAATCAACGTTTCATGGGTGTAAGGATAGGGGTGGCCCAGATCAAACCCGTCCTCGCGGATGTCCCTTCCAACGTTGAAAAACACATCTCCTATATTGGGTTGGCATCGGAAAGGGGTGTGGATATCCTCGTATTTCCGGAGCTGAGCTTAACGGGTTATTCCCTCGGATGGCTCGTTCCACAGGTTTCCATCAGACCCGACGATCCCATCCTCAGGGATCTCTCCGATGAGGCGGGGGATATGCTCCTCGTCGTAGGGGGCGTACTTGAAGAGAGAGACATGTTCTACAACGCCCTCTTCCTCCTCCACAGGGGTGAGGTTTTGGGAATACACAGGAAGGTATACCTCCCAACCTACGGAATGTTTGACGAGAGCAGGTTTTTTGCGAAGGGGCGTGGATTTGATACCTTTGAAACCCATGTTGGAAGGGTTGCCCTATCCATATGTGAGGACGCGTGGCATCTTGACTCCTTCTTGAGCAGGGCGGACGCCGACCTCTTCGTCCTCTCGGCCAACAACCCGCTGAGGGTGGTCCAAGGTGCGAGTTCCGTTGACGTATGGCATTACATAGCAGCCCTTCCGACCGTTTACTTCTCAACGCCTTCCGTCTACGTGAACAGGGTGGGGGTTGAGGATGGCGTGATCTTTTTCGGAGCATCGCGTATACTTGAGGCCGACGGTAGCGTTTCCCTCTCCGCCCCGATCTTTGAGGAGGGTCTTTTCACGGGTGAGGTACACCCACACCTGAGGAGGGCGGCGAGGTACAACTCGGCAACCCTGAGAGAGCATTTCAACCATGCCGTCCGGGAAGGTTCACGATAGCGTAAACCTGTTGGCAACCGCATGTGTGGACATCATCGCCTACAGGGCGGGTGTTGATCCGGTTCACATTTTAATATTTTCCATCGGCTCCCTCCTCGCCACCTTTTACCTGTCCCCCGATTTGGATCTTGAGGGAACGCGCCCGGTCAAGAGGTGGGGCAGGTTGGGGTTTATCTGGAAGCCCTACGCCTATTTTGTGCCCCACAGGGGGATTTCACACGTCCCCATCATCGGGATCGCGGGTAGGCTCTTTTATCTCTTCGTCATCTTCCTGATATTCTGGATCGGTGTGTCAACCGTCCTCGTGGCGACAGGGCTTTCCCCTCCGGATTTCGGTTTTGGTGTGGTGTTCAAGCCGGAGTTCTGGTTGCCCTTTACGGCGGGTATGCTGTTCGCCGACACGTTGCACATAGCTCTGGACAGGCTGGAGTCCGGCCTGAAGAGGAGGATAAGGTCCAGGGCGAGGGGTGGGACGCGGCGGACTTAGAATAACCCCCATGAGGAGGGTGGCCTTCATAACAGGTGGCACAAGTGGTATAGGTTTGGCCGTAGCCGACAGGTTTGAGAGGGAGGGTTTTAGGGTTTACGTGACGGGTAGGAGGGAACGTTTTGAGAGGTTTGAATACTTCAGGGTGGACGTCAGGGATGAAGAGGGGGTGGCAAGGGTGCTGGG
>JALWZG010000078.1 GCA_027002825.1 Caldifarciminota bacterium | reverse complement strand
AGACGTCCTTGAAGACCTCCACCATTATGCCACCGAGACCGAAGAGGACGACGTGGCCGAAGAGCCGGTCCATCTTCGCCCCCACTATCAGCTCCCTCCGGCTCCTCACCATCTCCTGAAGCAGGAAACCCTTGAAGTCTATGCCGTAGGCCTTGGCGCTCTCCTCCATATCCCTTACGCGCTTCAGGAGCATCTCCTCGTCCTTTATGTTAAGGGCCACCCCTCCGACGTCCGTCTTGTGTATGCCCTCGTCGGCCACTATCTTAACGGCCAGAGGGTAGTTGAGGTCGGAGGCGTACTTCAGGGGGTCCTCACCTGCGGGTACGAAGCGGTAGGGGGCGACCTTTATCCCTATGGCCTCCACCAACTTAAGGGCATCCACTAAGTCCAACCTCTCCTTACCCTCAAGGAGCTCGGCCACCTTTTCGGTGTCTATCACGGCCGGGTTGTGGGTGTCCATGAAGCGGGGCTTGTAGATGTAGTAGTCCCTGCTTACAGCGAGGGCCTTGAGGGCGTCCCCCGGCTCGTCAAAGAGGGGGAAGTCGTACATCTTCTTGACGGTGGCCACCTCCTCCTGCGTGCTGAAGATGACCACGGCTATGGGCTTGTCGTACTTCTCGGAGAGGGCCTTTATCTTGGGAATGAGGGGGCGGGAGATATCGGCCTGGTTGGGGGAGTAGACGTGGAGGAAGACGAGGCCGTCCAACTGTGTTTCTTTTAGGGCCTGCTCTATGACGGCGACGTAGAGGTTGAAGTCAAACATATCCCCGAGGTCAAGGGGGTTGGTGGGGTTTATGACGTTAGCCCGGAAGTGCTTCCGTACCTCCTTCAGGAAGCGGTCGGAGAAGGGTACCAGCTCAAAGCCGTACTCGTCCACGGCGTCGGCCGCCACGACGGCGTGTCCCCCGGACCTGGAGATTATGGCGAGGCGGTTCCCCCGCATGGGCGGGAGGGAGAAGGCCTTGGCGGCGTTTATCATATCGTGGAGGGTATGCACCCGGACGAAGCCGAGCTGCTTGGTGGCGGCGTCCACTATCCGGTCATCTACGGCGAGGGAGGCCGTGTGCGACTTCGCTATCCCCTGACTGGACTTGCCGGTGTTGGACTTGTGGATTATTACGGGCTTGGTGACGTGCCTCCCCACCTCCATAAACCGCCTACCGTCCTTTATCCCCTCAAGGTACATGCCGATGATACGGGTGGAGGGGTCGGCGTTCAGGTACTCAAGGAAGTCGTTCTCGTCCATCTGGAGCTTGTTTCCGAGGCTCACGAACTTGTTGACGCCGAGGTTCTCAAAGGACAGGAGGTCTATGTAGGAGAGGCCTATCCCCCCGCTCTGGGAGAGGATGGAGATGTTCCCGGCCTTCGTGGTCTCCGGGTACATGGCCGTGAAGGGGAGGACCACCCCCTTCTCAAGGTTGATTATGCCGAGGCCGTTCGGTCCCACCAGCTTCATGCCGTACTCCTCGGCTATGTCTAACATCTGCCTCTCCAATACCTTCCTCTCCTCGGCAAACTCACCGAATCCGGCCGACTCTATCACCACCCGCTTTATACCCTTCTTGCCGCAGACCTCAAGGATGTGGGGGACGGTGTTGGCGGGGGTTATTATGACGGCGAGGTCTATGCCCGGAGGGACCTCGTTTAGGTCGCTTATGATCTGCTGGCCGTAGAGGACGCCCCCGCGAGGGGAGTACATGTATATCCTTCCGGGATAACCGAAGCGCAGGAGGTTCCCGACTATCACCCGACCGAGGTTCCCCTTCCGAGGGGAGGCTCCAAAGACAATAATGCTGTCGGGGTAGAAGAGCTTCTCCATCGGAGGGGATTCTACCTGTGAAATCGGAGCGGGGGGTTGACATCCGCGACAATCCCTGTCCAATACACCGTTAGAATTCCGTCCATGAGGTACGACCTCGTAATCATAGGCGCCGGTCCCGGAGGGTACGTGTCCGCCATACGGGCAGGTCAGCTCGGACTTAAAACCCTTGTTGTGGAGAAATGGAGGGTTGGGGGTGTATGTCTGAACGTCGGGTGCATACCCACAAAGGCCCTGCTCCATGCGGCCCACACGGTGGATTCCATCAGGGGTGCCGGCAAATTCGGTGTAAGAGCCGAAATCGGTGTTGATATCCGGAAACTCAACTCCTGGAAGGAAAGGGTGGTGAACAGGTTGGTTAAGGGCGTGGAGTTCCTCTTCAAGAGGAACGGGGTTGAGCTGATAAGAGGTGAGGGAAGGCTGATCGCGCCGGGAAAGGTTGAGGTGAGAACGGAAAAGGGGAGACTTACGGTTGAGGCCAAAAACGTCATACTCGCCACGGGTTCACGACCCCGTTATCTGAAAGGGTTGGAGCGAGACGGGGAGAGGATATGGGACAGCAACGATGCCGTGGCGTTGGGTGAGATACCCCAAAGCCTTTTAATCGTGGGAGCAGGGGCCGTCGGTCTGGAGTTCGCGTACGTTTACAAAAAACTCGGCACGGAAAGGGTGGTGGTGGTGGACATAATGGATCAGATCCTGCCGGGAACGGACAGGGAGATGGCCAACCTTTACGCCCGTATCCTGAAAAAGGAGGGGATAGACATAAGGTTATCAACGACCGTCAAAGAGGTTGGGGAAGACGGTGCGGTTGTACTCGCATCCGAAGGGGGAGAGGTGAAGGAGGAATACGATAAGGTACTCGTGGCCGTCGGTAGAATACCGAACACCGAATTCCTGAGGGGTACGGGTATAGGGATGGACGAAAGGGGTTTTATAACGGTGAACGGGAGGATGGAGACGAACCTACCCGGTGTCCTGGCCATAGGGGACATAACACCCGGTCCCATGCTGGCCCACCGCGCACAGAAGGAGGGAATCCTCGCGGCGGAGGTGGCCGCCGGTTTGGACGTGCGGAAAAACTGGAAGTACGTTCCGGCTGTCGTATACACCTACCCCGAATACGCCACGGTCGGCCTCAGCGAGGAGGACGCCAGAGGAATGGGGTACGATGTGGTCGTCGGAAAGTTCCCCCTATCCGCCCTTGGAAGGGCGCATACCATGGGGGGAGTTGAAGGGGTTGTAAAGGTGGTGTCCGAGCGCGGAAGAGGGGAATTGCTCGGCGTACACGTTATATCGCCGGAGGCCTCGGCCATAGTCTCGGAAGCCACCCTCGCCCTTGAGAGGGGACTGACCGTCGGGGATTTGGAAAGCGTGGTGCATCCGCATCCGACGACGTCAGAAGCCCTGATGGAGGCCGCCGCAAACGTCCTGAAGAAGGCCGTTCATATCGTAAATTGAAGAAGATCCTCCTCTCCCTCCTGCCCGCGGGTTTTGGCGCCCTTCTCTTCCTCTGGGGGGGGGATGACAAACCGAGGGATGTATCCGTCGTAGCCCTTGAGTTCATGCTCCTCGTCCTGTTCGCCGTCCTCACCGTCTCGTGGGTCAGACGTCTGGTAAAACACACCTTTGTGGGTTTTGCCCTCAAGGCGATAGGAGCGGCCAACATCGCCCTCGGCCTTTACACCTACTACAGCTTGAAAGACCCCGCCCTGGCCTTTCCCTTTTTCCTCATGGCCTCCTACTCGTTTTTCAGGTCGTGATTTCCTCCGTATAATAAACGGTTATGGCGGCTAAAAAGAAGCTCTCCGTCCTGAGAACGCAGAGAAGACAGGAGAGGAGAAGGCTCAGAAACCTCAGGTGGAAAAACCTCTTCAGAAGCCTGAGAAAGAAGTTCCGCAGGGCGGAAAACCCCCAGGAGAAGGAGGAGATTCTGAGAGAGCTTTACTCCGTCCTTGACAAGATGGCCCAGAGGAGGATCTTCCACCCCAACAAGGTGGCTCGCCTGAAGTCCAAGTTCACACGCCATTACAACGGGTTTGTCCAAAGCGGAAGGTGATGCAGGAGTTTCTGGACTACATCTTGGACCACTACCACAGACCCCGGAGGAGGGGGGAGATGGAGGATGCGGACGTGGTCTTAAAGGGAGGGAACCCCGGATGCGGCGACGTGGTGGTGATATACCTGAAGAGGAACCCCGATGGCACGCTGAGCGTGTCCTTCACGGGGGAGGGTTGTACGGTTTCACAGGCCTGTGCCTCCATGGTGGCGGAGGCGAGCGACGGCAAAACCGCCGAAGAGATATTGGATTTGGATTACAAATTCCTTGAGGAGAAGGTGGGACCGGACATAATGAGGGGGAGGTTCAAGTGTGCCACCCTTGCCCTTGACACCTTAAAGGCGGCCGTTGAGTCCATCAGATGAGGGTTCTGCTCATCCTGACCGTTCTACTGATCGGATGTTCGGGTAAAAGGGGCGATTACATCGCCCTCTCCAACCCTCCCCTTCACAGCATAGCCCTGGAGATGTGTCCGACGTGTAAGTACTACGTCGTGGCCGAGGGCAAAGGCCATACCCACGATTACGAACCTTCTCCGAAGGATGTGGTGAAGGTTGAAAACGCATGCGCGTTCGTAAAGGTAAAGGGCCTTGACGGTTGGGCGCAGGGGTGGAGGGGTGTAAACGTTGCTCTGGAGGAGCCCCACTTCTGGCTTTACAGGGACGGAGTCGTAAAGGTTGCCGAAGTTTTGGACAGCGCCCTGAAGATGTGTCAGGGAAGTGAGTACAAAACCGGGAGATTCAGGGATTTCCTTTTGAGGGTGGACTCGCTCTTCTCGGTAAGGTTTGAGGGAAAGGCCTGCGTTTCCACACCCGTCCTCAAAGTCTTCCTTGAGGGTTTGGGTATCGGTGTGCCATGTGTACTAAGGAAAAACGAGTTTTCGGAACCCTCCGAAGGGGATGTTGAAAGGTTTGGGAAGGCGCTTCGGGAAGTGGGTGTTCTGGTGTTGGCCCGAGGTGAGGAGATAGTCGCGCCTGTTCCCGAAAACGTCAAAGTGGTGGAAGTCAGATTGCACCCCCACAAAGGGGAGATGTACTCCAGTTTCCTGAGGGACGCCCTAAACCCACTTTATGGCGTCTTTACCCAGGGCGTAAAGGTATATGACGACGAGGACCACCAAAAACAGCGCACCCTCAAGGGCGGCGATCAGCCTCATATCCACCAGCTCAACCGCCCACGGGAAGAGGACGACGGCCTCAACGTCAAACACCAAAAAGAGTAGGGCCACCAAGAAGTACTTCACGGCCACCTTCCCGTGTCCCCCCTCCTTCACCTTTACACCGGACTCATAGGGGTAGTTTTTGGTCCTCGTGGGTCGGCGTGGGCCGAAGATCAGAGACGCTATCAGTCCCCCATACGCCACCAACAGACCTACAAGGAGCATTATCCCCAGCTTCCAGAGTTCACCCATAGGCCGGATATTTTACCGTTGAAAAGTTCGTTTGCATCCGTCCTGCGCGCTACCCTATAATAGCAGAAGTATGTTTGCCCTTGTGATAGGAGGTTGGATGTTGGTTGACGGGAGGGCGGATGTGTCCACCCTCCGGGACTACGGCGTTGGCGTGTACGAGTACGTTCCGGGATACGGTTATATAGCGTACGTTCCGGAAGGGACAAAGCTACCCTTCAAGACATCCCCTGTACCGGTTGAGCTGAAGGTCAGCCGGGCCATCTTTGAGGGCCATCTTGAAGACGCCATCTATTCCGGCAGAGTAAGGTTGATAATATCGGGGTTTCCCGGAGAAAACCCGGCACACCTGCTGGATCTTCTGACGGCGCGCGGGTTTGTGCCTGAGGAGTTCAAGGACCCCGAAATCCCCCGTTACAAAATATACGTCTCCCCACAGGACGTCCTCTCCGTGGCCCTGGACCTGGCGAAGTCCCCACACGTATCCTCGGTGGAGCCGGACTTCAGGATGTACTTCTACAACCAGAACACCAGGTGGTCCATACAAACGCACGTCGCCGGGGACTCACTGGTGTGGGAGAACGGCATAACGGGTGAGGGTGAGATAGGGGGTGTGATGGATACGGGTCTTGACTACTATTCATGTTTCTTCAGGGACACGACCGTGATCACACCCGGTCCGGCACACAGGAAGGTTATAGCCTACCATGTCCTGAGCTCGTATGCCGACGATTTTGCGACGTGTGATCTCTCCCATGGAACCCACGTGTCCGGCACGTTTCTTGGATATCCGGATACCACGGCGTCCCTTTATCACAGGTTCAAGGGAATGGCCTACGGGGCCAAGGTGGTCTTCGGGGATGTTGGCAGTCCCTCCTGCGGCAACTGCAACAGCGTGTGTTATTCCTCAACGCTTTACGATATACTCACCAACTACTTCTACCCCGACGGGGCACGGGTGATAAACATGTCCTTCGGCAGTCCTTGGAACTCGTACACCTCTTCGGCGAGAGATGTTGACCGTTTCATGTGGGATTATCCCGATGCCCTTGTTGTGGTGGCCGCGGGGAACAACAGCTCGGATGGGGCTTACGAGGATCGCACCCTGGGATCACCCGCGACGGCCAAAAACGTGTTGAGTGTGGGAGCGACGGGGCCCTTCAACGTATCCGGGGGGTACGATGAGTACAGGGCCTATTACTCCTCGCAGGGACCGGCTTACGACGGACGTATAAAGCCCGAGGTCATGACACCCGGAGGGGATTACAGGTGGGGGTTCATAACCTCTGCGAAGAACCGGACCGATAGGACACCCTCCTGCAGGGTGACGGGTTATTCCTTCCAGGGCACGTCCATGGCCGCGCCGGCCGCAGCCGGTGCCGCCCTTCTGGTCAGGCAGTACTTCAGGGATGGGTTTTATCCCAGCGGTCAGGCCACGCCCTCGGACGCCTTCACCCCCCAAGGCTCTCTACTGAAGGCCATGCTCATCCTCGCGGCGGAGCCCCTCGCAAACGAGCCTCCACCCCCTAACGGCGAGGTGGGTTTCGGCAGGATAAACCTCAGCAAGGCTATGTACTTCAGGAACGCCCCACCCGAGTACAAACACAGGCTCTTCGTGGTGGACGACACGGTGGGTATATCCCAAGGGGACACGGCCGTCTTTCACGTGGATCTGGGATGTAGCGAGTCCGTGATGACGGATTACGTCAAGGTCGTCCTCAGCTGGACGGATGCACCTGGGGCCTACCTCCAGAACGACCTGGATCTCATCGTAATATCACCTGAGGGGTTGGTCTTCAAGGGGAACGTTATGGACACAAACGGTGTTTCTACACCCAACCCCACCTCAAGGGATTACACAAACCCGACGGAAGTGGTCTACGTATCCCCCGCGCGCAGGGGGACATGGACGATAAAGGTTGCAGGCGTGGCCCTTAACAACCCCAAACCGGGTGGAACCCAACCTTACAGCCTTGTGGCCGCGGATGCCGGTCCGTGTGGTAACGAGCAAACCTTGGAATTCGGCGAGATGACCAAACCCCGCAACCGAACCCTGCCCTATCTCCTGAGCGGAAACACACTGACTTTCCAGAGGAACTCCTCGCTTTACGACGCCTCCGGAAGGCTTCTCGGAAGGTTCAAGGCCGGAAAGGAGGTGTCCCTGCGCACCGGTATATACTTCGTGGTGAGCGGTGGCAAGGTCCACAAGGTGGTGGTAAGGTGAGGATGGGGGAGGTCTAAACCTTCCCCTTTCCGTACACGGCCAGTACGTTGCCGAATTTTGTCCTTTGGAGGAGGATCTCCTCCAACCCTCCCACTTCTGAGAGGAGTTTGCGCACGTCCTCCTCGCCGTACAGACAAACCCTCTCGCCTATCCCGAACCTCCCGGCCACATCGCGCGATAGATGGGAAAACCTCATCTCAACGGGTTTCCCAACGTCCGGATACCCTTCGGATAGGGGAGAGGATATACCGGAGAACATCATGAAGAGCCTCCCTCCCCTCTCCATCTTCGCCCTGACAACCTTTAGGACCCTGAGGGCATCACCGTATCTGAGGTAGTGCAAAACCCTTGAGGCCACAAATACGGATATACCGTCGGGGAGATCCCTGTAGGTGATGTGGGTTATGTCCTTTATGTGGAATCTCACCTTTAAACCCATATCCGTGCAGTCCACCACCTTCCTGTAATGTCCTTCAAGCTCGCCTTTCCTTTCGTAGAGATGCACATCGTATCCGAGGAGGGCGATCGCCAAGGCCAACCTTCCCTTTCCCGGTCCGAATTCCACGTAGGTCTTCCTCCCCCCCTTACGCGATAGGGCGTAAAGCAGCACCTCCCTCCCAAGCCTGTCAAGACGGCTACCCCCCACATCCACACCCGTCAGAGGCGTTTTTTTATCCTGTTTATCCATAGGGACCTCAGGAACGCCACGACCGGAACCGCCAGTATAACCCCCAAAGCCCCGAAAAGCGTGGCACCCGCTATAAGGGAGAGCATTACCAGAACCGGGTGTATCCCCACACTCTTACCGAGTATCCTCGGTGTCAGCACAAGGGTCTCAAGGAGCTGATCCAAGGCGAGGACCAGGGAGAACTTCAACACGGCCCAGAACAGGCTCGGCTCGGAGAGCAGGACTATGGGTAGGCCGAATATGACGGTCAAGGCAAAACCTATGTTCGGCACAAGGTTGAAAACGCCTGCGAGGAAACCTATCAAGAACCCGTACTTTATACCCAACACCTGAAGCCCAACGCCCACGAACACCCCCACCACAAACGCAACTGTCACCTGTCCCCTGAAGTAGCGGGACATCACGATGTACATCTCCGAGAGTATTCCCTTGAAATCGTCCGGGATCAACCTGTTCATCTCCGAAACGAGGGTATCCGTATCCTTCAGGGCGTAAAAACCTATGACAATCCCCATGGCCGTTGTGAAGAGCATCTCCACGGAGGAGGAGAGTATGGAGGGGAGTTTGGCCAGAAAACCCTCAACACCCGGTAGGGTTTCCAACACGCCCTTTACGGCGTTTTCCGCCAGGCCTATGGCCTCAGGGGGGATGCCGTAATCCTCCAAATTCTTACCCAGAACCGCTACGGCTTCTATTAAAACCTTTGTCTTTTTGACGATATCGCTTATCTGAAGGTATATCTGATAACCCACAACTGCGCTGAGGAGGACGCTGAAGAGGAACATACCCAGTGTGATCACGGCGGCGCTGACACCCCTCGGAATCCCCAACCTCTCAAGTCTCCGAACTACCGGAAGGAATATGAAGGCGATTATGAGGGCGAGGGCGATGGGCCACAACACGCTTGAGGCCATCTTGAGGATCACCATAACTGCTATGCTCAAGGATACATAACTCCAAAACCTCTCACCCGCCCTGTAAAAGGACATGGTCGCGAGTATCAGGAGGAGGAACGGTCCCCAGAGGGCGCCAAAGGTCATGAAGACGGCCGTGGCCGTCAGGACAATACCGCTTATGAGGAAAACCGTGTTGACCAACTCGGAGATTTTAAGGTTGCCCTTATTTTTCCAGTTTTTCAACGTTGAGGAGGTTTTTCTGATCCGTTATCAGCACCTTTATCTTATCGCCCAACTTTTCTATGTACATGTAGGTCAGTATCTTGGGGTTCTTTCTGATCACCTCACCTATGACGGATAGGGCCTTCGCCTTACCCCTCGCCTCAACCATCATCCTCTCAACCTTCAGACTCTCCTTCTTTATGTCGTATTTCATCTTCAGAGCCTCCTGTTCGGCTATCCTCCTCTCCTCCAGCGCCTTCTCGTAATCGGGCGACAGCTTGACGTCCCTTATCACGGCGTCTACAAACGTAAAGCCGAAAGGCTCTATTTTTCCCTTTATGTACTCCTTTAGGTCGTACTCTATTCTGTGCTGGCTGAAGGCTATCAGGTTCTCCGCCTTGTACTTTGAGATCACGCGTTTAACGGCGGCTATGAAGGTCGGCTTTATCAACTTCTCCTCGTAATCCGGACCGAAGTTCCTGTGGACGTCCATGAGTCTGTCCGAGCTCAGCTTGTACCACATGGTCGCCTCCACACCAACCGTTATACCGTCGGAACTCACACCCCAGACCGTCCCTTCACCCTTGCGCTTTTTTGAAGGGCTTAGGGTTATCTCACGGGTTTTGAGATCGTACAGGTACACCTTTTCAACGAAGGGAAGGACGAAGACCACTCCCTCCTTCACTATGGTGTACCTCCTGAAGAGGGGGTTGAACTTCACACCGGCGTTTCCCTGAGGTACGGCCTTTATGGAGAGGAAGAGGAGGAGGATAACAAAGGAGACCGAGATCCCCACGACGAGTTGGGGGGTTAGGATTATCCTCCTCGCAGTCCTTATGTCTCCTCCCCTCTCCACCAGTATTTCCTGTGTTCCGTACCTGTAAACCAGAAACACGACGACGAGGATGAAAAGGGCGACGAAGATCAGACTCCCCAAATCGTACATCATAACCTCTCTATTTCGTAGTCCTCAACGAGCGGATTTGAGAGTACCCTTTCTGCCATTTCACCCAGAATCCTCTCCGCCTCATCCTCATCCCTTGCCCTCACTTCAACCACTATGCTCTTTCCTATCCTGACGTCGGAGACCTCCCAACCGAGGTCCTTGAGGACGCCCCTTACAGCCCTACCTTGGGGATCGAGCAGATCCCCTTTGGGCATAACTATAACCCTGTACCTGAACAGCATGGGGTGAGGATTATAACTTTGAAAAAGCCGTCTCCGTGAAGGCCTTAGAATAACCCACCCCGATGTGTGGCGTGGTGGGTGTAAGGAGCAGAAAAGGTGTTAGGCTGAGCGATGTGATCTCGGTGCTACAGGGACTGCAGCACAGGGGCCAGGAGGCGAGCGGTTTCGCCGGTATAACGGTGGAGGGGGGGATCGTGAGCTTCAAAGATGTGGGGTTGGTAGCGGAGGTTTTCAACCGCTACAAAAAGGATCCTCTCCTGAAGGCGGCCGTTGCCCACACGAGGTACTCAACCCACGGTGAAAGCTACAGACCCGAAAACGTACAGCCGTTCGTGGGGTTTATAAACGGAAAGATGATAGCCCTCGTCCACAACGGCAACCTTACAAACTACGCCGAGATAAAGGCGGAACTCCAAAGACAGGGTGTCGTGTTCCGGTCCACCTCGGACTCCGAGGTCCTCCTCCTAATGTACGCCAAGGAAACGGGTGATCCCACCGAGAGACTGGAGAAGATCTACAGGAAGGTTGAGGGTGCCTGGACGGTTCTGCTTCTGGACGGCGATGAGATCGTAGCCTTCAGGGACGGATACGGTTTCAGGCCACTTTGGATGGGCAGAAGGGGGGATGAGGTGTGGTTTGCATCTGAGGATTCGGCCTTACGTCAGGCGGGTGTTGACGTTGTCAGGGAGGTGGAGAGGGCAGAGGGTATCATCGTCGGCGATGGGGAGAAGAACTTCCGGTTTGAGGTTAAGGAGAGCCTGCCGTGTTCGTTTGAACTCGTCTACTTCGCACGTCCCGACAGCAAGATCTTCGGAAGGTCGGTTTACGAGTGGAGGCTGATCGCCGGTGAAATACTGGCGGAGGTGGACGGGATCGGAGGTGATGTGGTCGTACCCGTACCCGACTCCGGAACCATTTACGCCATAGGGTACTCCAGAAAATCCGGGATTCCCTTTCAGATGGGCCTGATAAGGAGCCATTACGCGGGCAGGAGCTTTATACAACCCTCCCAGGACATGAGGAGGAGGACGGTCAGGGCAAAGCTCTTCCCGGTCTCCTACGTTTTAAAGGGTAAGAGGGTGATCCTCGTGGACGACTCCCTGGTGAGGGGGACCACCATGGGTGAGATCGTCAAGATGGTGCGTGAGGCGGGTGCAAAGGAGGTCCACGTGAGGATAGGCTCCCCCCCGGTCATCTCACCATGTTATTTCGGCATAGACACACCCACAAAGGGGGAACTCGCCGCGGCGAGGATGAGCCTGCGGCGGATAACGGAGTTCATAGGGGCGGACACCCTGCTCTACCTACCGCTTGAGAGGTACAAAAGGGAGCTACCCTCCTTCTGTCATATGTGTTTTACGGGGGAGTACAGGGTGAAGGTGCCGACTACTTCACAACCCCTATGACCCCGCATCCTATACGCTCACCCGCCCCACCGGCCGGTTGCGTTTTGTAGTCGTCCACACCGGCGTGTATTACGACCGAACGTCCGAGGACGGAGTAGGGTGAAGGTATCACCGTAAAGGCTTTGGTCTTGAAGTCCACTTTGGCGATCCCCTTTGAATCGCTCCTTATGTTGGGCAGATCACCGGAGTGGTGTGTGCCTATGGGTGCTGTGGGATGTCCGTGTTTTCCGCTCATGTACGGGTCAAAATGCCCTCCCGGTGCTTTGGGGGAGGAGCAGTCCCCGAACTGGTGGACGTGCAGGGCAAAGGTTTTGTTCTTCGGCAGGTTTCTTATCTCGCCGAAGACGTGGACGCTCATATCACCGTATTGGTAAAAGTAAACCTCACCGTCAATTCCCTTTACCTTGGCGCCTGGGAAGCTGCGCACGTGGGCCTTGGCCTTCATCACGACGTCCGGCCTGTCCGTCGCCCCTACGGCGAAAGCACCCAAAACGACAAAAAACGCGACTTTTCTCATAGGATGGTATTATAGGGTCTGACCTTGAACACCGGTCTTTCTGCCATACAATACCGAATTGCGAGTGGTCCTGCTTTTGGTAGACGTCCTCCTGTGGGGTTTACTCTACTGGCTGTTTTTGAGAACACCGAAGGGAGGGTCCTATCGCCTCCTCATCATCTCAGCCCTCGTCGTTGCCGGTTTGTCTTACCTGTTCTCACCCCTTTTTTCCCCCATGAGGGACCTCTTCGGTCCCTCCCCTCTAATCCCCCTGCTCTGGATGGGTGTTCACACCTTTAGGCGCGTACACGAGGCCTGTTGGATCTCCCCCTTTCTCCTACTCTTGGGTGTGTTCAACCTGATGGTCGGAAGGATGCCAATAGGTGTTTTGGGTGTGGCCGTGTCCCCGATACCCCTGCTGATCCGTTATGTGCGCCTACCGGATTTGAACAGGACCTCAAAAGAAGGGGAAGTCGCCGGGATGGAGGAGAAGACGCCGCCACCCCCGATACCGGAGGAAGTTGAGGAGGTCCCACCACCCGTTATACCGAGGGATGAAGAGGAAGGAGGTGAACCCCCCCCAGGGGATCCGCAACACCCACCTCCGGACAAAACGGATGGAGAGGTGGAATCCACCAAAAAGGCCATTCTCTCCAAGCTCCTTGAGTTCGGGATCAAGGGGGAGATAGTGAAGGTTTGGAGGGGACCCGTCCTCACCCTCTACGAGTTTGTCCCCGCACCAGGTGTTAAGGTCAGTTCGGTTGTGAGCAGGGCGGACGACCTGCACATCTCCCTCAAAAAACCCGTGCGTATAGTGGCGCCCCTACCCAGCGGGAACATAGGCATAGAAGTGCCGAACGATAGGCGGGAGGTCTTCACCTTCAAGGATGCCGAGGTCCACCTCTCAAAGGGCGGAGTCTTAACCGTCCCCATAGGGGTTGACGTCTTCGGAAGGCCCTACTCGGTACACGTACACAAAGCCCCACACATCCTCATAGGTGGGGCGACGGGATCCGGAAAGAGCGTCCTCCTCCTGACCGTTATATCGGGTCTGATACGGAAGAACACACCTGAGACCCTACGGCTCGTCCTGATAGACCCCAAGATGGTTGAACTCTCCGTCTTTGAGGGTGTGCCCCATCTCCTCATGCCGGTTGCGAAGATGGTCCCGCACGCCGTACACGCCCTCAAAAAGCTCGTGGAGATCATGACGGAGAGGTACACCCTGATGTCCTCCGTGGGGGCGAAGGACATAGAAACCTACAACGCCAAAGCAAAGCGCCTGAAGATGGAAAGCATGCCCTATATAACCGTGATAATAGACGAGCTGGCGGACCTGATCATGCAGGCGCCGAAGGACACCGTAGAGGCCATACAGAGGATAGCCCAGATGGCGCGGGCGGTCGGAATACACATGATAGTGGCCACACAAAGACCGTCGGTTGATGTGATAAAGCCCGTCATAAAGGCCAACTTTCCCACCAGGATCGCCCTAAAGGTGGCCTCCCGGTTTGACTCCAGGACCATACTCGACAGGGAAGGTGCGGAGAGGCTGTTGGGTAAAGGTGATATGCTGATAATCACGCCCGAAAGCTCCCAACCCGTCAGGGTTCACGGATATTACACCTCGCCTGAGGACGTAAGGTCACTGGTTCTATCGTGGATATCCTTTAACCTCTCAAAACTCTGGGGAGTCCCCTACGCCAAATCCCAGATGTTTGTGAAGGAGGCCGACGAGGAGGGTGTCCTCACCGCCCTCTTCAGGGAGGACGAGCCGGCGCACACCGTCAGGCTGGAACGCCTTATGGGTATCTACGAAAGGGTGTTCGGCCCAAGGGAAAACCTAAGGGAATTCCTGATGCGGACAGTAAAGGATTACTACCCCTTCGGGTTTGAGGATGATGAGGAAAAGGCAGGAGAGGTAAGCCTTACCAAGCTCGATCCCCTTGTCCTGAAGGCCGCCCGGATCTTTGAGGAAACCGGATACGCCTCCGTCAGCTTGCTCCAGAGGAGGATGGGTGTGGGATATCCGAGGGCGGCAAAAATAGTGGACCAACTCGAAAGGTTGGGCTTTATATCAAAGAGCGAGGGTGTCCCCTCAAGGCCGAGAAAGATCCTCATGTCCGTCAACGAGCTCAGGAAGCTCCTTGGGAAGTAGACGGTTTCCCTATGACGAGGACGATCTCCCCCCTCTCCTTCACCCTCTCCTTAACCTCCGAGAGCCTGCCGAATATGTACTCCTCGTGCATTTTGGTCATCTCCCTACACACGCACACCGTCCTATCTCCGAACACCCGTAGCACCTCCTCCAAAAAACTACGGACCCTGTGGGGGGAGACGTAGAACACCACGGTTCCGTCAAACCTCGCCGCCTCCTCCAGAAGCCTTAACCTCTTACCCTTCCTCTTCGGGGGAAACCCGAAGAAGGCGAATCTGTCCGTCCCAAGACCGGAGACGGAAAGGGCCGCTATCACGGCCGAGGGACCGGGGACGGGATAAACGGGGATGTTCATCTCCCTACACCTTCTGACCAACCTGTAGCCGGGATCGGATATAAGAGGGGTTCCCGCATCGCTTATGAGGGCAACCCTTTTCCCATCCAAAAGGTACTCCAAAACCTCCTCCGTCCTCCTCTCCTCGTTCCCTTCAAAGAGGGAGAGCATGGGTTTGGATATCCCGTAAGCCTTGAGGAGGTTTTTGGCCCTGCGCGTGTCCTCACACAGTAGAAGATCGCAACTCCTGAGGACATCAACCGCCCTAAGGGTTATATCCCTCAGGTTTCCCAGCGGTGTGGCCACTACGTAGAGCTCTCCCCTCAAGTCGACAGGACCGCCTCCACGAGTTTTTCAGATATGCTCTTTACCCTCCGCTCCCTCTCGGAAAGGATGGCTTGGGACACCCTCTCGGCCTCCCGGAGTATCTCCTCCCCTTTCCTCTCGGCGTCTATTCTGGCCTTGGTGCGCGCGGCCTTCACCATCCTCTCACCTTTGATACGTGCCATCTCCACCATCTTACGGGCCTTTTCCTCGGCCGCTTGAACCGTCCTCCTCGCCCTCTCCTCCGCTTCACGGATCAACACCTCGGCATCCTTTTCGTACTTCAGGGCCTCGTCAACCATCCATCTCTCCTCATGCGTGCGCTTATGGGCCATTGCGTTTATTCTAAGGGCGCAGGTTTTTGAACGAACGTTCAAGCGGGTGTACAATAACCGCTTATGGGTGGAATACTCGCCGTTGTCTTCGTCGTCTTCGTCGTGATGATGGGTTTTTCCCTCCTCTTTCCCATCCTCCCCTTCTGGGCCCTGGAGGTTGGGGCCTCCCCCTTTGAGATAGGCGTGATATTCGCGGCCTATCCCGTGGCGCAGTTCCTCTCCGCCCCCCTATGGGGGAGGTTTTCCGACAGGTTTGGGTACAAGTGGGGTATAACCGTGGGCGCTTTGGGTTTTGCCTTGACATCCTTCCTGCTACCTCTTGTGCCTGCGGTGTGGTACATCGTACTCGTAAGGTTTGCCGGAGGTCTGCTTTCGGCGGCCGCCCTTCCCTCTTCAAGCGCCTACATAGGGGCGGTATCCCCGCCCGAAAAGGTGACCCGTAATTTCGGATTTTACGGTGCGGCCCTCGGGAGTGGTATGGTCTTCGGCCCCTTTATCGGAGGGTTGGCCTCCAACTTCGGCTTGACCTTTCCCTTTTTCGTATCCGGTGCGATAGCTCTGACGGCGTTTGCCTTTGCCCTTTTAAAGGTCCGGAACATCGTCTCCCGCTCCCCATCCCGTGGGGTAAACCCGTTTGGGTTGCCGTCCGACAAAAAGGTACTCGTAGCGTTGGGTTTTGTGGGTACGCTCATAATGGTGAACTTTGAGTCAATTTTGGCCCTTCTGGTGAACGATAGGTTTGGCCTCGGTGCGAGGGAGATGGGTTATCTCATGGGGGTTGCCGGTCTGTGCGGGGCGACAGTTCAGGCGGGTGCGGTTAAAGTGGCCAAGAGGGTGGGAGAGGGTAGTCTCATAGCCCTTTCCTTCTCCGTCACCGTAATCCTATCCCTCCTGGTTCCCCTCTCACCGAACTTCCCATCTCTCGTGGCCGTCGTCGTGCTTTTGGTCATGGCCTTTGGACTGACCCAACCCGCGGTTTTGAGCCTCCTCTCAAGGGGTGTTGAGGACAGGGGCTTCGTCATGGGGGCATTTCAATCGGCCTCATCTTTTGGCAGGATAGTGGGCCCACCGATAGCCGGCTACCTTTACGGTCTGAAGTACACGTTCCCCTTTCTCTGGGCGGCAACCCTCGCCCTCGCCACTTCCCTCTTTTGGGGCCTTTACGGTAGGAAAATCGTGATCACTCCCTTGGAAGGAGAACCCCGTCGTCCCGGAGGATGAGCGGTGTGTTCGGAAAATCCTCCTCCATCAGTCTCTGCAGGAGCTTCACGGCCCTTGCACTTGGATCATACGTGGGTATCCCCGGTCTCTTCTGCACTACGGGTACCACCTGTCCCCTCAGAAACCTACCCGTACTGTCCATCTCCACTTTTAAGATCACCGTTATGCCGTTATACCCCCTCAGGCTTACGTTTCCGTATGTGAGGAAGTTGCCAAGGGAGTAGGCTATGAGCCTACCCTTGTAAAGTTCAAACGCCCTCAGGACATGCGGCCCGTGTCCTATTACGAGGTCCGCCCCCGCGTCAACCACACCGCGGGAGAACGCGACGACGTTTCCCCTGTTCTCACCGTAAAACCGTTCAACCCGGTCCTTCACGTGCAACGCCCTTCTCCCCTCCGCACCCCCGTGGAAGGAGACGATCACCACGTCCGCCCTCTCGTCCAACTCCCTTACGAGTTTTTTCGCCTGTTCCACATCCTTTATGTGCCAGGAGCTACCACCGAAACCGAAGGCTATGACACCCACCTTCAACCCCCCGACGTCCAGAACGGCGTACTCCCTCTTCCCAACCGGTGTTATTCCGAGACTGTCCAAAAGGGACCTCGTGAGGTTGTAGGCTTCCCATCCGTAGTCAAGGGAGTGGTTGTTGTCAAGGCTCATAACCGTGAATCCGAGGTCCCTCAAAACGGGGGCGAGGTGGCTGGGCATACCGAACTCATAGCATCTCCCCGCTTTCCTTGACCTCTCCGAGCATTTTGAGGGTCTCATACCCGGCCTGATAAAGGTACCCTCAAGGTTTCCGAAGACCACGTCTCCCCCGGTCAAATACCCTCCTATGCTCTCCACAAAGACCTTCCCACTGTCCGGGGGTAGGATAGGGCGGGGAGTAACCGATCCCAACATCACATCACCGACAGCGTGGACGGTAAACGAGAGCACAAACATCCCCCATTCTAAGGACGAACTCGGGGTTAGAATACTCACTTATGTCCCTCATCCTTCTGCTCGCGTCCGCCCCCGATACGGTGATACCGAAAAACTTTGACGATTTCTGGTATGTGTCCTCCTGTTGCGCAGTCTCAAGCCTGGAGGTCCTCGGATACGCCGCCGCATCTCCATTGGGAGGGGCTTTTCCCTTCCTATCGGCCGCGGCGGCCGGTGGTCTGGGATGTTTGGTCTATACGGGGGTTGCGGAAAACCTCACACCTGTACCGGAGCTCAAGCCGAGGAGCAGGAAAAAGGCCTTTAACGGCGGAGTGCTTGGGGTTTTTGTGGGTGGTGCAGGAATCCTGCTCATGGTCCTCCTCAGCCGATGAAACCCTTTAGAATTCCCCGATGCTTCCGGAGATAGAGCTGGATAAGACAGGGGAAAACCTGCCCGTATTCGCCTTGGGGACTTGGGATGTGCGGGACCCCTCGGCCATGGAGAGGACGATCAGGAGGGCTATAGACGAGGGGCTTTGGCACATAGACACGGCGGAGATGTACGAGGGGGCGGAGGAGATCGTGGGTAGAGCCGTGAAGGGTAGAAGGGATGAGGTCTTCATAACCACAAAGGTCATGCCCCAAAACGCCTCTTTTAAGGGGACTATCACCTCCCTGGAGAGGAGCTTGAGAAGGCTCAGGACGGACTACGTTGACCTCTACCTGCTCCACTGGTACGATGGGACGTACCCCCTTGGCGAAACGATGGAGGCCTTCGCCTATCTGATGGAGGAGGGAAAGATAGCCTACGCCGGTGTCAGCAACTTCTCCATAGGCGAGATGGAGGAAGCCCTGAAGTACATCCGTATAGTCAACAACCAGATAGAGTACAACCTGGACAACTTCAGGGAGGTTGAGGGTAAACTCCTCCCCTACGCGCAGGAAAAGGGAATAACCCTGAGCGGATATCTCCCCCTGTGGAGAGGAAGGTGGCCCTCAGGTGAAAAGATGGACGTTCTAAAGGGGATCTCACAGAAGTACGGCATGACCGTCCCTCAGGTGGTCCTGAACTTCCTCACCAGGCACAGGAAGGTTATCGTGATCTTCAAGACGGAAAGGGAGGACCACCTACTGGAAAACCTCAGGTCGCCCGAATTCACCCTCTCAGAAGAGGACTACGCCTTGATAGCAGAGGTTTTCTCAAGGGAGGAGGAAGGGCCATACACCTGAAGAGGTTGAAGTGCATAAACTTCCGGAACTTGCGGGGAAGCTTTCACTTCTCCGAGGGTTTCAACCTCGTCCTCGGCCCCAACGGTGTGGGGAAGACCTCACTTTTGGAGGCCATAGCCTACCTGTCCGTACCGAGGTCCTTCAGAGGGGTCAGGGATTACGCCCTTGTGAAATGGGGGGAGAGGCACTTCTTCCTTGAGGCCAGGATCACGAGGATGGAGACCCCCATAAACCTGACGGCGTACGTTGAAATAGACGAGAGGGGGAACACGGCGAAAAAGATCTTCAAAAAGGACGGTAGGTCCTTGAGGACGTATCAGGACGTCTTCAACACGTTTGTCGTCCTCTCCTTTAGCTCAAGGGAACACGCCTTCGTGGACGGTCCCCCTGCGGAGAGGAGGAAGTTCTTTGACTGGGCGCTCTCCCTTTTGGACGGGGAGTACTTTTCCCTCCTGAGCGAGTACAAAAAACTCCTGAAGGAAAAAAAGATCCTGCTCCAGGGAAAGGGTGATCCCCTGCCCATAAACAGGATGATGTCCAGGTACGTGGACGGATTGGTGAAAAAGCGCTCGGAGTTCGTCTCCCTCATAAACACGAAGATCAAATACGATTTCCTACCCGGAGGTTTCAAACTTTCCTACAGACCGAACGTTCCCGACGGCAAAACCCTGCTCAACCTCTCCCGGAAGGAGATGGAGATGGGGAGGGTCTCCTTTGGTCCCCACAGGGACAGGTTTGACCTCCTCCTCGGTGGCAAACCCGTAAAGCTGTTCGCCTCAGAGGGACAGAAGAGGAGGATACACCTCGCCATAGTCCTCTTTGTAAGGGATCTCCTTGAGAGGAAGCTCCAGGATTCACCCGTTATGGTTCTGGACGAGCCTTTCGTCTACCTTGACAGGGAGGGTATAGAGGGTGTGATAAAAAGCCTTAGGGGTCAAACCTTCGTATCCGCCACCAGACGCCCGGATATACCCGTGGAATGGGAGGAGATCCCACTAAGGTGAATCAGGGCCTAACCAGCAACTTGTGATACCCCTTATCACCCTTCACGAAGTACACACCGCCCTTCAGGAGGATGCCTTCCCCCTCCTCCAGCATGTACAACCTCCTGCCGGACGCGTCGTAAATCACGAGATTCCCCTTTGCGATGACCCTTGAACCGTGAACCTCAAAGGGTGGTCCTCCGCTGCCCCTCCTCAGCTCCTGAGAGACGGCAAAGGGACAGATGGGGAAGGGGGAGTAAAACACCTTCAGGTGCATCATGACCGAATCACCTGGGTTTAGGGTGTAGGGACCTGCGGATATGACAAGGGACCAGTCCCTTGTTGAATCGGCGTAAAACGAGAGTTCACCCTTCATAAACCTCCACTTCGTGCGATCGGAGAGGGAGTCGTACCACACATCGTTCCTTATAAAGGATAGGTTTGCCGGCAAGTTGGACGTCTGAAACCCTATGTAGCCGTTGAACGAGCCGTCGGTTGCTCCCACCAACATACACCTCTCGGACACAAAGGTGTAGCCCGTGTCCCTGTAGGGTCTACCGACATCGGGATCGGCAAAAAACGCCGTATAACCGCTCAGGGTTGAAGATGTGGTGTTCTTAACCGTGAAGGAGAGGAACACCTCACCGAGTCCAGGATAGGCATAGGCGGCCGTCCTGAACGTCAGGCCTTTCGGGTTGGGATGCCCCGAATCGTCCTGAAGGATGTACCACCCCTGTGGGACAAAGGGGAAGACCTCAAACGTCCCCAAAGGGGAGAAATCCCGATCGTTGTAAAGTGTGTCCACCCAAGCGTCAACCACGTACGCGCTGTCCGTGGCAAAGGCGAAGCTTCCCAAATACAGCAGGGAGGTTCCCTCGTAGAGCATTCTGAACCACTTACCCGTTCGGGTGAGCGATATGTCCAAAGCCCCTGTGTCCACGTCAACGTACCCCCTCTGGGGGTTACCGTAGAAGACGAGCAGGTGGTTGAGGACGCTGTCGCTTCCGGAGGTTATCAGGAGGGAAAAGGGTACCTCTTCGCCGTCCTCCAGGGAAAAGGCCGAAACACCCCACCTGAGGACGGAGGTGTCGTTTGGGGGTAGGGTGGCCGTAGTGGTCGGGTTTGGGATTGAGACGGAGGGGTTGGGAGTGGTGAGGTGGAAATCGGCGGAAATTGAGGAGGAGGAGTGGTTGAAAACCCGCACCACAAGGGTGTCATCCCCGTCAAACCTACCGTCCTCTATACCCCACCCCACCACCTTTACGCTCAGCGGGTTAGGGGAGAGAAGGTTCAGGGAGTTGAAGACGTTCAACCTCCCCCATCCGTAGGTGTTGTTGGGATAGGGAGACCCCCACGGAACTGTATCCGCCCCCTCCCGCAAAAGGCGATGTACCTCCTCAAACGTCAGGGTAGGGTCCTTCTGAAGGAGCAGCGCAACAGCCCCTGCGACAAGGGGGGATGAAAGGGATGTACCCGACCAGGCCTGAAACCCACCTCCGGGCATGGTCGTCAGAACCCCAACTCCGGGGGCGACCACATCCGGTTTGAGGAGGTTCCAGGAGGGGTAGGGCCAGTACGCGGGGTCGTTCCATGGGGGTCTGTTGGGGGCGGGGCCCTCGGAGGAGAAGTGGGCGATGGAGTCGCTCTGATAGGTCGCCCCCACACCTATGACCGTGGGGTAGTTTCCGGGTGAGAAGTTGACATCCGGTGTGTTTCCGAGGGCAAAAACCGGAATGATATCGGCCAATCTGAGCAGGTAAACGTCGTTCCAGTACTCCAAAGAACCTTCCGGCCCTCCGCTCTTCCAGGAGCCGTTGTACACCCTTATGTTGTATCCGCTGTCTATCTTCCACTCAAGTATCTTTTGGAATCCGAGGTGTGTGGTTATCTCGGAGGATGTAAGGTATTTCCCGAACATCCTGACGACCGCCAGCCTGGCCCCCGGCGCTATCCCGGTGCTGTCGGCCACTATAACCCCACTCACTATTGTGCCGTGCGGGAAGGAGCTCTCAACGGGCCTGGGGTTTCTCTCAACGGGATCGTACCAGAGGCCGGACCACTTTGATACGATGTAAGGGTGTGTGGTGTCCACGCCCGTATCCATAACCACGACGATAACACCTCCCCCGTCATAACCATGCGCCCACGCCGAGTCCGCCCCAACCCTGTCCAAAGCCCAAGAACCCGTTGAAAGGGGTACCTCACCGCCTATGGGTTTAACGAGGCTCACGTAATCCACCTCCCTATAGGACTCAGCGGACAACCTTTCAACTATGGCCGAAACCCTACCCTTATCCGTTAAGACGGCGAGGGCGTTCGCCGTGGGAAGGGGGATCACGCTATCGGCGAGGTTCTCGGCCTTCACCCTTTTGGCCAAACCCTCAAACCTCTCCCTCAGGAACCTCCAAAGGACCTTCCCGTCGTTTATCCCGTACCGCCTCACATCCCCAAACCTCACTATGTACCAGTTTGACGCCAAGACTAAGGACAGGAACATTTGCGTATTTTAACGCTGCGGCTCAGGTCCTGTCAAGTCTCCCGGTTTAACCCCTCAACTATCTCCAGTATCTCAAGGGGATCCTCAACCTCGTAATCGGCCCCGGAGTTCTCCGTCCCGAAGGTATCCCCGTACCTCGCGAACACGGTTATCATACCCAACGTCTTCGCCCCCACCACGTCCCTTTCAGCCCAATCGCCCACCATCACCGCCCTCTCCGGTTCCACTCCCAGACCTTCCAGGGCCTTCTTAAAAGGGGCGGCAGCCGGTTTTCTCTCATAGGTATCCTCATAGGTGATAACGACGTCAAAAAAGGGGTCCAGGGATGCCTCAACGAGCCTGGTCCAGGCCTGAAGGCGTGGGGCATCCGATACCACCGCCAGTTTATAACCCCTTTTCAGGAGTTCCACAAGGAGTTTTTTCACGTTTGGGTAGGGTCTCAGGTTCGCCTCCTTGGACCTCCTGTAGGCCACTATACCCGATGCGAGTATGTGCCAGTCAACCCTGCCCAGTATCTTTTCCAGGAGTTTGTTGAAGACGGTCTGGTCCTCTATACCCTCCTTTTCGTAAATCTTGAAGATCTCCTCGTAAACCTCTTCAGGCCTCATCCTCAATCCGGCCCCCACCATCGCCTCCGCCGCCGCCCTCACGGCCTCCCTCTTCATCCTCATGAAGTCCACGAGCGTGTTGTCCAGGTCAAACACTATCGCCCGAACCCTTTTCATCCGTAGATGCTTTCCTTGGTAGGTGGCTCAAGGGGTTCGTACATTAGGGATTGCAAGAACTCGGCGTTTGTGGGGTACTTCTCCATACGCCGCTTTATCAACTCCATGGCGTCTATGGTTGAAAGCGAGGATATGACCTTCCGTATGTACCACACCTTTTCGAGTTCCTCGGGGGACAGTATGAGCTCCTCCTTTCGCGTACCCGACCTGTGGAGGTCTATGGCCGGGAATATACGCCTCTCGGCCAACTGTCGGCTAAGGACCAGCTCCATGTTCCCCGTACCCTTGAACTCCTCAAATATGACCTCGTCCATCCTGGAGCCGGTTTCGATCAGGGCGGTGGCCAGTATGGTAAGGCTACCACCCTCCTCTATGTTCCTCGCGGCTCCGAAGAACTTTTTGGGTTTGACAAAGGCGGCGGACTCTATACCACCGGAAAGGGTCTTGCCCGTTGACGGGGTTATGAGGTTGTACGCCCTGGTCAGACGTGTCAGTGAGTCCAGAAGTATGACCACATCCCTTTTGGCCTCGACCAACCTCTTCGCCCTCTCAAGGACGAGCTCGGCCATGTGGGTGTGCTTCTCAGGTGTTTGGTCAAAGGTTGAGTAAAAGATCTCGGCCTGGGGGACGACCCTTTGAAAGTCCGTCACCTCCTCCGGACGCTCGTCTATGAGGAGGATTATCAGATGGATCTCCGGGTGATTCCTGACGATGGACTTGGCGATCTTCTGGAGCAGGACGGTTTTACCCGATCTCGGAGGGGCCACTATAAGGCCCCTTTGCCCCTTCCCCACGGGTACGAAGAGGTCCACGATCCTCATGGAAATATCGTCGTCTTCGGGATTCTCAAGCCTTATCCTCTCGGTTGGGTAGTAGGGGGTCAACCTCTCAAAGACCGGCCTCGCCTTACTGACCTCAACGGGATAACCTGAGACCTTGATTATCTTGATCATGGGGTCGTTTTTGGCCTTATCCCCCGTAGCCTTCTTGGCGAAACCCTCCACGTAATCCCCCGGCCTGAGGCCGAGTTTCTTTATAACCGATGATGCGACGTAGGCGTCTTCGGGGCTTGGGTTTAAGTTGTTGGCCGGGGACCTCAAAAAACCGAAGCCCTCGGAGTGTATCTCAAGCACACCCTCCTTCCATATGAGGCCTTCCTTCTTGCTCTCCGCTTCCAAAATCCGTTTTATCAGATCCTCCTTCTCCAGCTGGGCGTAATCCTGTATGCCGAGCTCCTTCGCCATCTCGTAAAGCTCGGATATCTTCTTCTCCTGAAGTTCCTCCAAGGACACAGCCATACACTCCTCCTTTTTGAATCCCCTTGCTCTGCTACAGGGGGTCTACCCTCAAAGAGTTGTCTTCAACGTTTATAACAGCTCCCCACTTCTCACCCCTCTTCGGGGGTAAGGTGAAGATTTTATAGTCGGAGGATGTGCCTATGTAAAGGAGGACGGTATCACCGGGCTGTATATCGTAAAAGGGGAGCCTACCCTCGTAATACCCCCTTCCGTCCGTTATCTCCATCTCAACCTGTCCGTTTTTCTTCTCCACGAAGAAGATCCTGGCGTACTTCAGGGGAAGTCCGTCCACCCTGACAAACCCCTTTACGTAAAAGTAGTTCGGTTCTTTACCCTTCCTCTCCCCTTCGGTGGGATAACCCCTATCCCTCCAGACGAAGAACCCCTCGTCCAGGACGTACACATCCCCTATACCCATACCCTCGGCGATCTTGGCGGCCATGGTCGAGAGGTGGTGGGGACATCCGCAGTAAAAGACCAGGGGTTTGTCCAGGGGTATTATACCGTTTTCTATGTGTTTCTTCAGGAATCTGAGGGGGGCAGAGATCGCCCCCTTTATGTGTTCGGTCCTGTACTCATATGAGCTCCGAACGTCCACAACCGTAAAACTGTCAAGGCGCTTCACTAGACTGTCCGCGCTTATGAACGTAAAGGACAAAACCCCCAACATATCTCCCTGAGCTTGTATTATAGAGCCGAAAGGGAAAGCGGTGTTCCCACCGACCGGTTGTTCGGGTTTATAATATCATCCTCGCTTGGGCGCGTAGCTCAGGTGGTTAGAGCGCTCGTTTGACATGCGAGAGGTCGGAGGTTCGACTCCTCCCGCGCCCACTTCGTTCAAGTGTAGAATACCTCTTCCATGTTGTTATGGATTACGGTGCTTTCCCCGGTTGATACCTCCCAAAGGCCGAAAGAGGTTTACGTGGGAGAGGTCCAGTTCCTCGGTGTGAGATGGACCAACCACCAGGTCCTGAGGAACGCCATAAAGTTGGAGAGGGGACAGAGGATCACATTTGTGGGTTTTAAGGATGTCCTCAAAAGGCTGTGGGATCTGGGGTTTTTTGACGATGTAAAAGTCCTCGGGATGCTTCGCGGTGATACCCTTGACCTCCTCTTTGACCTGAAGGAGGCTCCTCGCATCAAAAGGATAAAGGTGGAGGGGGCGAAAAAGGTGAAATCCAAGACCTTCACCGATACCCTGAACAAGGTGTTCAAAAACAGGCCGGCGACGGAGAGAAACCTCTTTAAGATGAAGCGTCTCGTTGAGAGGATATACCACAAGAAGGGCTATCTCCAAGCGGAGGTTGAGTACGAGGTGGGTAAGCCGGACAAGAAGGGAGAGGTGGAGGTGAAGTTCAAGGTGAAGGAGGGTGAGAAGTTCAAGGTCGGGTTTATAGAGTTCAAGGGGAACAAGGCCTACTCAGACCTTACCCTGAGCCGGATAATCCACACCAAGCCCTACAGGTGGTGGTTGCGTTTTACGAGTTGGTACATCTTTGATGAGGAGAAGTGGGAAGAGGATCTGAGGAGGATTGAGAGGTTTTACCACGATCACGGCTATCCCGACGCCAAGGTGGACTCCTTCAAAACGGTCAAGATGGAGAAGGGGTTTATGGGTTTGGTCGTTTTCCTCAGCGAGGGGAAGAGGTACAGGTTCGGGGATGTTGAGTTTGAGGGAAATGAGGTCTTTGACGGGAAAACCCTACGTGAGCTGGCGGAGAGGGTGAGGAAAAGGGTTTCTTGGTGGGACAGGATAAAGTACAGGTTTTGGTACGGCGCCGCCCACGCCCTGGACCCCACCCTCTACTCCCAGAGCAAGTATAACATGATAAAACAGGAGGTATTGGGGCTTTACGCCGACTCCGGATACATTTACGCGAGGGTGGACGAGAGAAGGGATGTTGAGGACAGCCTGATAAACCTCAGGTTTTCAATAACGGAGAACTGGCGGGTTAAGGTCAGGCTTGTGAACATCTTCGGCAACACCAGAACCTATGAGAGGGTTATAAGGAGGGAGCTTTGGATGTTTCCGGGTGAGTACTTCTCACGCTCCAAACTCATAAGGAGCATCAGGAACCTCTATTTCCTGAACTACTTTGAAATCGTCCAACCCGATTTCTCTCCCGTCCCCGACGATTCCCTCTGGATAGACCTGAACGTTCACGTGAGGGAGAGACCCACGGGGCAGATAAGCGCGGGGGTTAGCTACAGTCAACTTGAAGGTCTGTTCGGAAACCTGTCCCTCCAGCAACCCAACTTCCTCGGCAGAGGTCAGAACGTGGCCCTGATTTTGGAGTACGGTACGTGGAGGAAGAACTTCCGCATCTCCTTCTCAGAACCTTGGTTTAGGGGTGAACCCATAAGTGTAGGTGGTAGCGTTTACTATCTCACGAGCTACTACTTTGACTTCTGGCAGAACAGCATAGGGGGTCAGGTTAGCCTTGGAAGGAAGATCTTCGGGACGTACTGGGGTGTGAGCGGTTTTTACAAACTCGAAAGGATAAGGCTCTACGGGATAAACCCCAAATACGAGGGTCAACCCTTTTACGATTTCTGGAACGATAAGAACGCGGGCATATTCATGTCCACACTCTCCGGAACGGTTTATTACGACTCAAGGGATAGGATTTTCAACGCCATGAACGGTATCCGCCTCTCCTACCAGCTGGACATGGTGGGTGGACCACTCGGCGGTGATGTGCATTTCTTCAGACATTTTCCCGAGGGGCAGTTCTTCAAACCCTTTCCCTTCTGGGGAGGGGACAAGGTCATAAACGCCTTCCGAATAAGGGGTGGTCTTTTGACGGGTTTCAACTCGGACGCCTCCATACCTTTCTTTGAGTACTTCCTCCTCGGGGACGTGGGGTTTTACGGTCTGAGGGGATACCCTCTCAGGAGTGTGGGTACGAGGGTGGGGGGTATGACGATCGGCGGGAAGGTGTTCTCCGTATTAACCTATGAGTTCCGTATAAGGCCGAGCGAAAACTTCTACCTCTTGGCTTTTGCGGAGGCCGGCAACGTGTGGTGGGAGCTGAGGACAGTTGACCCGATGGATGTGAAGCGTTCGGCCGGTGTGGGTTTCAGGGCCCAGATACCCCTTTTGGGAATAATGGGTGTGGACATAGCCTACGGTTTTGACGAACCCTCCCGCGGGTGGACGCCCCACTTCCAGTTGGGTATGACCTTCTGACAGGCTTAAAATACCAATATGCTCTTGGTCCTCATCTCGCAGCAGTGGAACGTACCTTCGGAGAAGGAGAAGTACCTGCCCGATTCCTCAAACATAAGGCTTGTAAAACGTTTAAGACTCCCCACACCCTGTTTCTCCATAACCGTGGGAAAGAGGTACGCCTATCTCTCATCTCTGCGCAGGATTTACGTCGTGGATATATCGCAGCCGGAAAGCCTTTTCAGGGAAACGACCATAAGCACCACCAACTTTCCCCTTGGACTTGAGGAGAGGGGTGGATACCTCTACGCCGCCCACGGGTACAAAGGGCTTTCCGTCTTCAACGTCTCAAACCCGAACACAGCCTCCGAGATCACCAGCCTCAACCTGAAGGACACGGCCATGGCGATCGTCAGAAAGGGTAATTACCTCTACGTAACCGTAGGGGACAGCGGCTTTGCCATAGTCAGTGTGGCCAATCCGAAAAGACCTAGGTTGGTAAGCCTTACGAAGACGGGTGGATTTACCAGGGGAATATCCGTAAGGGGTAGGTACGCGTACGTGGCGGCGGGTAGATCCGGCCTGAAGATATACGATGTTTCCAACCCCCGCAAGCCCAGGCTTGTAAGCCATCTCCCTTTGAAGTTCAAGGATAAAGACGGAAAGACGGTTGTCCCCTTCGCCATAAGCGTTGACGTTGAAGGGGATATAGCCTACGTGGCCTTGGGGAGGGACGGTATCGCCCTGTGCGACGTATCGGACGTGAGGGAACCCAAGCTCGTGCGGGTAGCAAAGGGTAGGGGATCCGTCCTGAACGTCAGGGCTATAAACAGACTGGTATACGTGGCGTTCGGAGACGGGGGTATAAGCGTCGTGGATCCGTTCAAGAAGGTGGAGGTGGCCTACTACCGACCTCCGATATACAAGGGGGATTACGTGTTCGATATAGTGGTGAAGGGTAGGTACATCTTCGCCGCTTCACGAAAGGGTATGGTGGTCTACGAGGCCCTGTGGTAAGGGTAGCCGTCCTTATACCCACCTACAACAGGCATGAGCTGTTGGAGAGGGCTGTCAGAAGCGCTTTAAAAGCGGACGTTGAAGTTGAGGTTTTGGTGGGCGATGACGGCAGCGATCCACCCGTCTCCGTGGATCTGCCAAAGGTTAAGGTTTTCAGGTTTGACCACACGGGAAACCCGTCTTACGTGAGAAACCGTCTGGCGCTTCTGACCGATGCCCCTTTCATAACCTTCCTTGACGATGACGACGAGTATTTGGAGGGGAAGATAGAACGCCAGGTGATGAGAATGGAGAGGACGGGAGCTCCGGCCACCATGTGCAACGTCCTCGTTTTGGACAAAACCGGAAGAGGTATGGGTCTCGCGTACGGAAGGAGTGAAAAACCTTTAAGGGAACGCATTCTCTACCCCTTCTCCAGGGAAGGCGTGATCCCACAGGTGGGATCACTGATGTTGCGGAGGGAGGTCTTTTTGGACCTCGGTGGATTCAACGAGAGGTTGACCCTGCTGGAGGACTGGGAGTTCTCGCTCAGGCTTGTCCTCAGATACGGTCTGGATTACGAGGACTTCCCCGGTCTGGCCCACTACATGAACCGGGAGGACAGTCTAAGAAGGAGGCAGGAAGAGCTGGGGCTGAGGGAAAGGGTGCTTGAGGAGATAAGGGGTTATGCGCCCCATGGGATTTACAAAAGGGTTTCGTCCAATCTGTACGCCTTCCTCTCCGATATGGCCAGGAGGAGGGGAAGGAGGAGGGATGCCCTCCTCTACGCCTTGAGGAGCCTTTTGGCGCATCCAAACGGGAGGGCGGCCTTTTCCCTTCTGACCGCCCTCCTACCCCGGATCACCTTATAACGTACCTCGCAAGGCGGGAGACTCCTTTGGATGAGAGTCTGACGAAGTACACACCGGGCTTTAAGGTTATGTCCGTGCGACCGTTAAACGTCCGCTCAACGACCTTTCTACCGTCGGCCGTATAAACGGTTATCCTCCCCTTCCCTTCAACCTTCAGTGTGCGCCCTTCAACCGTCAGGTTTGTTCCGGTCTTTTCCACCTCTATGGATTCCACCGCCGTGCAAGGTCCCAATCCGCCTGATACGACGAGGGCATAGGGCTGTGGACCCTGGGGGACGTTATAACCCTTAACCCTCACGGTGTAGGTTCCGGGTGTGGCGTTCTTTATACGGACGATCTCCCAAGTGTTGACCCTGTCGGGTGAAATGGTGTTGTCATCCGGTGTCAGGTTGTCAACACCAGAGGTGGGGGCGTTCCCTATGAAAACCTCACCCCCAGGACCCAAAACCTCAAGGTCAAGGTCGTTCACAAGGCATCCACCCCCCCTCGCACACCCCGTTGACCCAGGATAATCGCTCCAGACCAGCACAAACCTCGTCACAACGTTCTGGTTGCATATGTCTATGCTGTAGGTGTGCTGCTGCGATGTGCTTATCCCTGACGTGTTGTCCACAAACCACAGCCTTGACTTCCTCACGTCCGAGGAATCCGCAGGACTGTTCCAATCGTCCTCCGGAGAGAAATACATCACGTTGTCAAGAACCAACCTACCAGCACCCTCGTTCCCGTTCGGAACAGGGTTGTCCCCACCGTTGTCCCCATCGCCCGATATCGGCACGGCGGAAGCCAGAAGTGAGGCCTTTACCAGAGCCGCCGAAGGGTTGTGGGAGGCCGCCGAACCCTGTGTCCCGTCTCCATACCACCCCTCCCTGTAATACTGCCTTATCAGAAGAGCCGCACCGGCTGCGGCCGGTGCCGCCATAGACGTGCCTTCCCACGTGTTGGACGTCGTAATATCGCACGGTGTACCTCCCTCGGCGGAATATGTCAGACCTCCGACCGTCATGAGATCCACGCTGAACCTCCCCGAGGGGTAGGAGCCGTAGGCGCTCCAGCTGGTCTTGGCGTCCGAGGTCCTCTCCATAGCCCCCACGGTTATGTCGTTTTTGGCGGACGCGGGATCCGAGGCCTCACGATAGCAGCCGCTTATACAGGTGGCGTCCCCGTGGTTTCCCGCGGCGAAAACGACCGTCATATCCGGGTTGTTCCAGACGAACAGGTCGGTTGCGCGGGATTCCGTTGAGTAATCCGAAGGCGCGCAAAACCCGAAGAAACAGACGCTTCCCCAGCTGTTGGTGTGGACCCTCGCCCCCCGATCGTAGGCGTCCTGAAGGACGGTGGTAAACCCGGCGGACCCCCCTGCCAGGGGTGTTTGGGATATGAGGCGGGCCATAGGGGCGAGGCCTTTGTAGGTTTCGGAGGCCGAAGAGGTGGCGTCCGAGTAGCCCAAAGCGGTTCCCGCCGTGTGCGTTCCGTGGCAACCGGTCCCAGGGGGAAACCCATCACATCCACTCCCCGCCGGTAGACCCGCCACGCCGCATCCACCTGAGTCGTAATCGCAGAGGTCCACTACCTTGGGCTGCCCACCCACGTTTCCGGAGAAGAAGCAGTGGTTTCTGTCAAGTCCATCATCGTTGTGGCCGAGTATTTCGTTCTGCCCCTTTATCCCCTTTTTCCAGACCACGGTATCGTTGGGGTCGGATACGTCTTGCAGGTCGGTGAAAAATCCGGATTGATGGACCACGGCCTTCCTGTTGTTGAAAAGCACCAAGGGGTGCCTGAACTCCAGGTATATCACGTCTTCGTTTTCGGAGAGGGGAAGGATTTTGGAAACCTCTCCGGAAACCTCTACATAGGGAACGTGGGCATCGGTGGATATCACCTCTAAGCCGGACGCCTCTGCGACTCTCCTGACGCTCTGCACGTCCCCGGGATCCGCCAGTACGAGCCTGACCCTGTAGGAATCCCCTTCCCTGTAATAGCACGTGTTCAGCTTTTCACGGAAGTGCAACGGGAGTTTGTAGGCCGGGAGTAGGGGAACAACCCTCGCCACATAAGGTTTTCTCAAGGCCTCCCTTAAGGCTTTGGGAGGCGCCTTCACCAGAAAGGCGTTCTTGGGATAGTAGTTGTAAAACCTTATACCCATGGAGCGCAGTTCGGCCTTTTGGTGGGGGAAGACCGGACCGGAGAACTGCAGCACGTGGTATTTCACGTCCGTTATACCGCTTTTCACGGGTCCAACCTCATGACCGTTTATCCACAAAGGTGGGATGCTGTTCAAAACCCAAAGCATCGCCGGTATTATATACCCGGACATCAACCCCCTTCAAAAACCACACGAAGATTCCCGTCCACTATCCTTCCCTCAAGGAGTGAACTTCCGTCCCCCAAGACCATCCGACCGGACCCGTCCATGGGTGCGTCGGCCAAGATCTCTCCGCTGAAGACCCTCATGTCCACCGTCAGGCCTTTACCGGAGAACTCCACGTCCACGTCCCCGTCTACGACGCTAACGAGCGAACGGGAGAATCTCCCCTTGATCTCCACATTCCCGTCCACGGTCTGGGCCACTATCTCCCCGTAATCCCCCGTTATGGATATGTTCCCGTCAACCACGAAAACGGCAACGTTCGCCCCAGGAGGGACCACAAGCCTCTTTCTCCTGTAAGTCCCGGGCTCCAGGTGTGAGTCCGGAGATGTCCTGACATCCACATTTCCCTCAAGGATCTTTACAACATATGCGTCCTCCGGGAGCTCCACGTTCTCCGGTCCAAACCTATCTATACCCTCCGCCATCTCTGCGAAGACCTTTCCCAGATCACCCGTTCCGGGTACGGGTAAAAAACGGAAGGTCTGGGAGAGCGCCTTGAAGGTCGTGGAAAGCACTCCCATCACGAGATTGGATATGGCCTCCTCAAAGGAGACGGTTCCACCGTTGCGGTGTACACCCTCCCCCTTGGAACCTCCCCTTCGCTTTCTCTCACCCTCCTCTATCGCGTTTATGAGTCTTTCGGCCTCCTCGGCCGTTATGCGCCCCTCTTCCAACATCTTCAGGATTCTCCGAACTTCGTCCCTCATGATTCAGATATTTTAAAGCCGAATTTCCGATTTTTGAAAGTTGTGTTTGCGGTTTTTGAAAGAGGCCGGAGGGCCTTCACCGGGCATGGGTTTTAAAACGGGGCTATAATAAACGCTCATGTTCCCCCTTTACCCTTACTTTGCCTCCTTTCACACGGGAGAGGTGGGGTTCTCCGGCCACCTCGGTGTGAACGCGAGGGCGGTTTTCTGGAGTATATCCGTCCCGGCCTACGATAGGTACGGGTTTGCCGGGTACCAGCAGATGGCCTTCGGTGAGGAGTACATCCTGAACCCCGGCAGCTCCTTTATATCCTACTCAACGGGCAGGCTGGCCATATCCCTTTTCTACAACAACGATGCCTTGGGAGACGTTAGGGTGGATACGCTCCTTTACAGGTACAAAAACTTCGGCTACGGAGGCGGTTTGGCCTTCTCACCCAACGGATGGTTTTCCGCCGGTGTATCCGCCGTTTTAACGCCTGAGGACAGGGGAGGTGGAGTGGACTTTACGTTGAGGTACGGATACCTCGCCTACGTGAGCGGCGGAATCTTTTACACCATAGGGGGTGGGGATTTGGTTGGGGATGTGGCCGTCTTCTTGGCCGTACCCGATCCCCGAATGTCCTCGGTAAACCTGTACCTTTCCAACAGGTACAAGCCTTCACTTTTGGTCAGGTACGAGACGAACATAACACGGCACAGACGCATAAAACTCGGAGGAGGTTTCTTTTACGATAGCCTTTATACGCCGGTCGTTTCACTCGGAGAGAGGGAGAGGCTGGGCGGATACGACTTCGGTTTTGACGTAACCTTTTTCCCGTTTTCCGACGATAGGGGGGATTTCAAGGTGGAATGGAGCGAGGTGCGCCTGGACGTATGGGTGGGGTTTTAGAGGGTTATCACGTTCCCGTCCTCCTACACGAGACCCTCCGGGTTATGGACCTGAGGCCCGGTCTGACCGTAGTGGACGCGACCTTCGGATTCGGAGGACACGGCCTTGAAATTGCAAAAAAGGTGTACCCGGGCGTTGTGATAGGTTTTGAAAAGGATCCGGAGGTCTACAGGATAGTCTCCGAATCCCTACCTCCAACCGCCAACGTGCGTCTGCTCAATTTGGGCTACGAGAGGATGGACGAAGGACTCCTGAAAGTGGGTGTGGTGGGCGTTGACAGGGTTCTGTTTGACCTCGGTATTTCCTCCTTTTCCCTTGAAGGTACGGGGAGGGGGTTCACCTTCAAAAGGGAGGAGGTTTTGGACCTGAGGTTCAACCCGAAGGAGGGAGAACCCGCCTACGTCTTTTTGAACGAGGCGGATGAGGGGGAGATAGAGAGGGTCCTGAGGGTTTTCGGTGAGGAGAGAAAAAGCCGTAGGATGGCGAGGGAAATAGTGAGGGCGCGACCGATCGAGACCACATCTCAGCTAGCCGGGATAGTGGACAGGATGTACCCACCAAAGCTCAGGCGCAGGGCCAAGGCGAGGGTGTGGCAGGCGCTGAGAATACACGTAAACAAGGAGTTGATAAACCTGAGGAAAGGTCTGGCCCTCTCCCTCAAACACCTGAGGATCGGGGGAATACTGGTCGCCATCTCCTATCACTCCCTTGAGGACAGGATGCTCAAGTCCCTAAAACACTACGGTTTTGTCAAACCCCTCTTCAAAAAGCCCATCACCCCTTCACCGGAAGAGGTGGCGAGAAATCCCCGCAGCAGGTCCGCAAAACTACGGGCCTACGTCAAGACGGGTGAGGTTGACGCCTCCGAACTTATGGAGGATGAGGGGTTTGCACACCCCTTTCCGAGGAGGGTGATGTGAAGCCACGGGATATACTCCACCTGGTGATCGTATCGTTTATGCTCCTGGTCAGCGTCATACTGAACGCGTACACGGTGACCATACTCAGCAGGAGGATATCCAAGACGAAAACCGAGTTGAGGAGGATGAGGTGGAAATACGATAAGGTGATGTACAAACGCTACTCAAAATGGCCGGCCTACTTGAAGGAGGTTCTGAAGGAGGTGGAGTGAGGTATCCCCCCCTGATAACCGTCCTGCCACCCCCGAAATCCTGGGATGAGGATAAAACGGCCTCCTACACGGAGAGCGCCCTAAACCTTCTGAAGCTCCTTGGGGGTGTGGCCCTTGTACCGGAGGTTCACCCCGAAGCCGGGAGGGGAAGGAGGCCTGTACCCTTCAAAGAGAAGACGGACGTTCTGGAATTCGCCCTGAGGTTGCGCTCCCTTGGGTGCGATGTGGTTCTGAGCAAATACGTGTCAACGGTTGACAGAGAGGTATTTGAGGAATGGACGATTGAGGCATCGCGGGTTGTTAAGGGGGTGGTTCTGGTGGGCAAACCCTTCTCAGGCTATCCCATACCTCCCAACGCCCACACCGTTGAGACGGCCATACCGATAGCGAAAAGGAGGTTTGAGAGGGTGGGGGGAATAGTCATTCCGGAGAGGAGAGGTGAGCTGGAGAGGGTTGAGAGGAGGATCTCCCTCGGTATGGACTTCCTCGTATCACAGATAACCTTTTTCCCGGAAAGGGTTCTGGATTTGGAGATGGGGTTGAGAGACCGCGTCCCCATCTACACGAGTATCACGGGTGTCTTCTCGGAGAGGGATGTTGAACTCTTGGAGTGGATGGGTGTGGAGGTCCCCCCAAACCCTCCGGGTTTGAGATCCCTCATGGGAAGGGTGTGCAGGTTTAACCTGGAACATTTAAGGTACACCAACCTTCCTCTTCTTTACAAAGCCCTCCTTGGGTAAGGCCTCCTCCATTATATCCTGAACCGTTATGGTTGACAGGATTTCCACTATCCTGTCCTGGAGCCTGTTCCAGACACTCCTAAGCACACAGCTCATCACGGGAACCATGCACTCCTTTTCACTTCCCGGCACCATACACTTCACAAGGCCGTACCTACCCTCAACGGCCTCTATCACCTGTAAGACGTTTATTTCCGTGGGGGGGATGGCCAGGACGTACCCACCCTTTTTCCCCCTTATGCTCCGCACTAAACCCGCCCGCCTCAGCCTTACGAGTATCTGCTCTAAAAAGCTGCTCGGTATATGCTCCAGCCTGCTGATCTGGGAGACGTTCAGGGGCTTTCCCTCAATACCCAACCTCACCAACGCCTTTAAAGCGTACTCCACCTTTAGGGTCAATTTGAACAAGAGGTGGCGCGGGGATTCGAACCCCGGAATAGCGGTTTTGCAAACCGCCGCCTTAGACCGCTTGGCTACGCCACCTTAGGCTGGAATTATAAGGAGGAAAAGTTCCCCCTTTCGGAAAGGGAGAGGAGGACCTTTGAAATCCTCAGGGCCGTCCTGCCATCCCAGAGTGGTATTTCCGTCTTTTTGAACCTCCCAAACCTCCTCTCAACGGCCTCAAAGAGGTCCTCCGGGGATTTAACCAGCTCGTTCGTCCCCATCTTTACGGTTATGGGCCTTTCCGTGTTGGGTCTGAGGGTTATACAGGGGATTCCTAGGAAGGTGGTCTCCTCCTGAACACCCCCCGAATCGGTTATCACCAAGGCGCTTCCGAGCATAAGGGAGAGGAAGTGTACGTATCTGAGGGGTTTTATGGCGATGAAATCCGCCTTTATGCCCCACCTATCCATGTTCTTCTTTGTGCGGGGGTGGAGGGGTAGGACTACGGGGTACCTCCTGTGAAGTTCGTTTAAAACGGAGATGATCCTCCTGAGCCGTCGCTCGTCGTCCACGTTTACAGGCCTGTGGAGGGTGGCGAGCAGGTACCCGCCCCTGTTCAAGCCCAACTCCTTCCAGAACTCGGCCGCTTCGGCCTTCGGCCTCACCTTTATGAGGCTGTCTATCATTATGTTTCCGACGGTGAAGATGCTCTCCGGAGGCTTGCCCTCCTCCAAAAGGTTCTCGGTTGCATCGTATGAGGGGGAGAACAGGATGTCCGATAGGGCGTCCGTCGTTATACGGTTGATCTCCTCAGGCATGCTCCAATCCCTACTGCGCAAACCCGCTTCAACGTGGGCAAGGGTTATCCGGAGGTGCTTACTCGCGACGGCCAAGGCCAGCGTGGAGTTCACATCCCCGAACACGACGACGACGTCCGGTTTTATCCCCTTCAGGACGTCCTCCGCTCTGGAGAGCATCTTTGAGATCTGCTTCAGATTTGTATCCGAGCCCACACCGAAGTAAAAGTCGGGTTCGGGGAGGTCAAAGTCTTCAAAAAACGCCTGTGAGAGCTCGTAATCGTAGTGCTGGCCCGTGTGGATCACGAGGGGGTTTTCACCGAAACGCCTCAAGGCGTAAAAAAGGGGCGAGAGCTTTACAAAGTTTGGCCTCGCCCCCGCGACGAGAACTATCTTCACAGGTGCTTATTCTACGGTGGCCCTCACCTGATGACGACCTTTACCGCTTTTCCGTTGGCGGTTATGAAGTAAACACCCCTCTTCAGGCCGACAGGAGGTCGGATCCTAATCCAACCGACGACCGACCTGAAGACCTTTCCGTAGACCCTCTTCCCGGTCACATCGTATATGCCGAAGGTCACATCTTGCACGTACGGTACCTTTAGGACTATTTCGGAGTTCTCATAGGAGATGGTTATATCGCCTTTCCCCTCAACGACGCTAAGGGTTGTGTCCCCAAGGGGAGAGCAGTACACTCCGGGGTCGTACTCAAACTTTATGGCATCTGCTATCACAACCGATCCGTCCGGTGCGTTATCGTAAAGCATGACGTGCATGGTATCCGTGCATACCGTATCAAGGAATATCCAGCCCGTATCGTTGGAGTTTCCGTACTGGTTTATGTACACGTCATGCACACCGTCATCGGCGTAAATCCTGTAATGGGCGGCGGTGGTCCTGTTCGTCCCTTTTCTAACCCACGCGTACACCAGATATCCGCCGTTGCAGTTGAGAGGGGCGAACCACTTGGCGGAGTCGGCCGGTGATCCTATGGTGGCGTATCTGTAATCGCCGTTGTATCCCGGAAGACTGCTCAGGGACCAGTTTCCGTAAGGGAACCATCCCGGATCGCCGTCATCCACAACGGTGGTGCATGAGGGCGCACCCGAGATCAGGTGCCACTTTATGGCGTCAAATGCGATCCTGTCCCCGCTTATCGTGGAGGAGTCAAGCAGTATGACGTAGTCGGAGGATCCGGCGTTGAAGTTGTAAATTCCGAGGCTGGCCCATTGGCCGTCGTAGTTCCCCTGGTCCACCCATACGGTATCAACTCCACCGGCGTGCTTTATTACGTAAGGCACATAGGCGTCGTACTGGGCACCGGAGGGTATGTAGGCCAGGACCTCGTATTGGCCGGCAACGGGTAGGTTGGGCGTCCATTTGGCCCAGTTGGCCACTCCCGCCCAGGATCCCGTGTGCCACATATGGCCGTAAAGTCCGTATCCGTTTGCGGAATCGTAGTACCAGTACTTGCTCGGACCGTATTTTCTGAAGCCCTGGGAGAGGTCGTCCACTATCGTGTCCGCTGCGGGTAAACCGTTTACCAACGCCATGTAGTACCCCCAGTCCCAGTACTGGCCTGGATCCGTATGGGTTGCACCCGGAACCTCGTTGTGTCCTATTATGTGGACCCTGTCCTTTGGGAAGCCAAAGGTGTTCGCGGCGCTGCGGCTTATGTAAGCCGATTTCCTGTAGAGTGTGTCGGTGTACCATCCGTTGTACTCTACGAACCCCTCATGCTCTATGCCGATGGACTGGGTGTTGTAGGTCCAGTTTCCCGCATGCCATGCTATGTCCTTGTGGCAAACCATCTGTGTCGCCTCACCCACGGGCGCGCCGTCGTTGTATCCGGTTCCCGAATTCGTCTGGCAGTTGGTACACTCGGAGTTCAGTACGTAGTGGGCGGAAACGTTCGCAGAGGAGTTTTGAAACCAGCTTATCGCTCCGTAGTAGCTGCCCTGAACGGTGTGCATTATCATGTACTGTATGGGGTAATCGGTGGGTCTGTTGGCGGACGTGTAGTTTGAGGAGTGTGCGGGTGTCCACTGTTCAACCTCCGGGAACTCCGGTCCAGGGGGGCAGCTCATAAGTCCGTAATCCCCTCCGTCGCCCGTCAGGAGCTCTTTCGGTATGACCAGATCTGCGTCGGGCTCCACGTGTACAACGGCGTCCTTTATCCCCCTTCTCTTGAGGAGAAGGATATCCCTGGCAAAGGGTTTTTCCGCTCCCGGTGGGGCGTACTTCTGAAGGGCGCATACGATATCCCCACCGCACATATCAATGTAATTTTTCAAGAGGTGGGCAGCGGCCAGCACGTTCGCCCTCTCATCCCGCCTTATGAGATCTTCGGATAGACCGGAGACACGGGAGGCCTCCTTTAGGTGGAATATGCCCATCACACCGTACTGGGGAACGGCGTGCGCGTGCTTCTCATCGGGAAGTATGTGGTAAAACCTCGTCAGCCTGTAGGATATGACCCTGAGGAGATCCGACTCAACGCCCGTAGTCTTTTCCGCCTCTTCAAAGTAGGCTTCCAGCCTCTTCAACCTCGCGAGCTCATCAGCAGAAGGACCTGCGATCAAAAGAACGAACATGCTGCCTGTATTATACGAGTGAACCGTCTACGCTTCCATCGGACAAGTGTAAAATGTTTGGTTCCCATGACCTTTTCCCCTACAGGTGTCTTGGGGGAAGGGGTAGTCTGGAAGGTCGTGCGATGAGATGGACGTATACCTTTTTGTTCTCTACACTTGCGATTGCACTCCTTTTAGGCTGTAGGAAGAAGGATCTGAGCGATTATCCGGGATATGTGGCTCCTGAGCATGTGAGACTTTTCGGATTTGACGGGGAGATATGGGACGGGCACGATGTTGTAGAGATGCCTGACGGCAGGTATGCGGCGACCGGCGTGAGCGACTTTGCAGGGGACAAGATGAACACGGTGATAGTGTTGGTGAGTCCCTCTGGAGAATCCCTTGCCGTGCATTACATACCGCACAGGGCTGATGGGACGAACATAGTGGCCCTTGACAACGAGAGGGTTGCGGTGAAGAACAGGTTTGGGATTCACATATTTTCCCTTTCCAAGGGCAAAATTGAGAGGACGATAGATCTGGGGTACAACAGGGAGATAGTTGATGAGAACGACGTTATGCTCTACGATAAGAGGAGTAGGTCGTTTTTGGTGCTTTGGGAGAGTGATGAGGGTTTGTGTCTGAGGCAGGTTTTTGAGGACAGGGTGGAGGGATGGATGGCGTGTTCTGGTATAGACGCCCTTCCTGGGGCTGTTAAGGATGTGGGGGATGGGTATGTGATAGCTGGGGACAGAAAGGATGGTGTGTTGCTTTTCAAGGTTGATACGCTTGGTGATACGGTTTGGGTTAGGAAGGTGGAACTTCCCTTTGCGGATGGTAGGGTTTTGTTATCGGTCCGCAGCGTTGAGGTGGCGGAAAACGGGGATATTCTCGTGGCGGTGGAGAACGGCAACGAGAGGTGCGGCTGTATAACGCCAACCGTTGTAAGGGTTGATACGAACGGGAACATAAGGTGGATGAAGGATTATTACTCGCCTGGGGATTCACTTGAGAGGTTTGGAGGGTATAACTTCAGCATAGTCAAGGCCTCGGATAACACGTATATGCTTTTCGGGAACAACACCTTGAGCGGATACATTATAGGGATGGTGAAGATAGACGGGAACGGGAACGTGATAAAGGCCCGCAACTATTTCTGGGGTCTGTCCCACATATTTGGGAATGTGATAAGCCTTAGCGATGGGAATCTGCTCCTTGTGGGTGCGAGCGAAGTTGAAGGGGAAGGGGATAACAACTTCAGGCTCTTTCTCTTCAAGATAGACCCGGAGGGAAGACCGGTATGGTGAAAAAGGAGGTAAGGATATGGTTTTGACGCTTTTGCTCCCTCCTCCTTTATACCACCGCTTTTAGACCGATAAGGAGGAGGATGTCCCAAACCGTATGGCTCACAAGTGAAGGTGTTAAATCCTTGAAAAGGACAAACATAAAACCCCATATCGCCCCCAAGAGAAGGGCTATTAGGGATAGTGTCCACCCCGCACACACCAGATGCAGAAAAGCGTACAGAAAAACCACGGACAAAAAACCCTGTAGTTTTCCCCAGGAAAACATCGCCCACCTCTGAAGCGTCCCCCTCCAGAACACCTCTTCACAGAACGCGACGAAAATCACCGCCGGAAAGTGATACCTGAACTCCAGAAGGGGCTTGACCGTGTCCTCCAGAAGAGGAGCGAAAAACGGAAAACCCATACCCACACGTGTTAAAATCCCCATAACCACACCTACAAAAACCCCCACCACCAGATCCCTGAATGTTGGTCTGATCACGGCGAGGCCACCGTATACAAAACCGAAAAGCAGCATCAGGAGGGACGTGGGTAAAACGATCGCCCAAAAGAGGTGTGGGAGTCGGAAGGCCAACACCCATAAGAGGGAAACCGCAAAAGCGGCGAGGATGAGAAACCTATCCCCCCTTCTCCAGGTCCTTAAAAGCTTCATGGAGATTCCACCTGTTCCTTTCCAAAACCTCTATCGCCTCCTCCTGCCCCAGCGAAAACTCCTCCATAAGCGTGCGCACAGCGCGTCCTTTTAGCTTTTCGGACGTCGGCACCATGGAAACCATCCTACCCCTTTCCACCTTACCCATAAACACGGCAGCGAGAAGGGATACGGTGTTCAGAACCACCTTTTGAACACTCGCCGATTTCATCCGCGTTGAACCGGGAAGGATCTCCGGTCCCACCTCAACACATATCTTTACATGCGCTTTCACGGGTACAACCCCGCACGGGTTGGTGGTGATCACCGCGGTCTTCGCTCCGAGGGACATGGCCTTTTCTATCGCCCCTCTGACGTAGGGCGTCCTGCCCGATGCCGATAGACCTACTACCAAGTCTCCTTTCCCCACCCTCAACACACTCATAAGCCTTTTACCGGATGAGGGTTTGTCCTCCGCCCCTTCCTTTGACGCGAAAACCGATTCCCTACCACCCGCTATAAACCCTAAAACCCTATCCCTTCCTATTCCGAAGGTTGGATACATCTCGGCAGCCTCCATTATGGCAAGCCTTCCCGATGTCCCCGCTCCGAGGAGGATCACCCTCCCATCCCCCATAAGCGTATCCGCCCATGCGCGCGCAAGGGCTACGATCTCATCTTTCACCTCAAGTATTTTCAACACGCCCCTTGCGTTATCCTCTACGGAAACCCTCACTATCTCGTAGGGATCCATCTGCGACAGGTCATAAGCCTTTTTCTCCGTCTCCAGACGTTCCAGCTCTTTTAACACGCCGCTCAGCGAACCCTTCACAGTATGTCCAGGGCTATCGGTTCTATGCTCTTTTTGCTACCGAGGATCTCGTACCGTTCGTCTATGCGGTCCAGTATCCTCTCAAGGGAGGAGTCAAGGTTTCTCGCGCCGTTTCCCACAAGAACGTAGACAACCGTGGCTATTTGCCACTTGTCATGGTTCTCTATCTCGGAGAAGGCGGCGTTGAACTCCCTTGATATCGCCCTCAGGCGGTAGATGTGTTTCCTTTTCTCCTTCAACGACCTCACAAAGGGAAGGTAAACCTCCACGATCAAAATACCCAACATGACCCTGCAGGTGTCCTACTGCGCACCCCCCTCCTGAGGCTGCTCCCCCTCTACCGGTTGCTCACCGGGGGGCTGTTCTTCAAGGGGTGGCTCATCATCCGTAGGCTCAGAGAGGACAGGAGCGCTCTCCTCAACCTGTGGGGCTTCGGGTGGTATGTCAAACTCCCCGTACCACCACCTCTGGACGTAGGTCAGAGGTAGGTGCGCCCTATGACAGGCTTTGCAGTTCTGGACGTAGAGGGATGAGAGGGTTTTCCTCAAAACGCCCTTACTCGGAACCCTCTTGTGGGCCTCCTTGTCCAGATCGCTCACCAGCTCCGCTATGGTGGGTGTGGTGAAGAGGTAAGGATCCATCGTATGGCATTTGCTGCAGAGGCTTTGGTTGTAGTTAAACCTCTTTATGAACCTCCTGACGCTCTCCCTCAGCTGTTTCCTTGAACCCTTGTCTATGCTCCTGAGGATCGTGTAGTAGTCCTCCTGCAACAGGCGTTTAAACTCCCTGTACTTCATCTTCCTCTTCTTTATCGGATCTCTGACCATGAAGTGTGCAACGGAGAACTTGTTGTCCTTTGTCCTCCAGTAATACCTGGCGTAAACCCTTGGGATCTCCGTCAGATGGCATACCCTACAGGAGTACTCTATCTTCCTCACGAGGTACAACGCCCGTTCGCTCACCCTTTCCGTTTCCCCTATGGGCTTTTCTCCCTTCTCTCCCTCTGCCGTCTGTGTGGTGTCGGTCGTATCCTTTATAAAACCCAACTCCCTGCCGAGGGCCTCCACATCCGAGAGCAGGAACCTGTCCTTCCACTCCGGTACGAGCTCCGCTACGAACTCGTAGTAATCCTTAAAGGCGAAGTAGGAAACCTCGGCGGCATCCCTGTCCAGATGAAGACTCTTGAGGTCCACGAGCAGATCGTAAAACCTCCTACCGAGTGTGTCCATGTAGGCGGGATAAACCCTGGCCCTCTTACCCACAGGTGGGTAATAGCTGTCAAGGCTCTGGGGGAGAATCTCAAAGGTGTACGGCCCCTCTTTCAGTTCAAGGGGCGCTCCTTCCTGGGTCTCTCCGGCACCTCCTTCGGTTTCCCCTCCACCCGCCTCAACCGTTACGTCGGACTCCTCGGCCTCGGGTTGAGGCTCGGGTAGCTCCGCCTCCAAAGACTCTCCGGCCGACTGAGGGGCGGGCGTATCGCTTTGGGCGAAGAGGACAATCCCCGCGCTTATAAAAAGGGACAAAACACTCAGGCTCAGAAGTTTACGCATAGGACGTTAGTATACTGCAGAACTGCACGGGTGTGGGGAGTTTTTGAGAAGGTGTCAACCTTCCGCAAAGCGGCTGAAAATCTCGTCCACATACCTCTTAAAATCAACTTTCAGCCCCTCTTTGAGCTCCTCCTCGGAGAGGTATTTGGAGATTTCGGGATGGGATATGGCCTCCTCGTATATGCTGACACCCCTTTCAAACGCCCTCTGGGACACCTCTTTTACCCACCCGTATCCCTTATCCCTTGAAACACCTTTCCCGGTTATGAGCTTGAGCAGGACGGACGAGAGGTAAAAGTCACCAAACCTCTTCATGTTCTCCCCGGCCCTCTCCACATCCACCACCAGGTCTTTGACCAGGTCCTTGGCGAGTCTCAAGGCGTAGTGCAGAGTGGTGGTCGCGTCCGGGAGGGTAAACCTCTCAACGGAGGAGTGGCTTATATCCCTCTCGTGCCAGAGGGCGATGCTCTCGTTTTCGGCCAACGCCCAACCCCTCAGGAGACGGGCTATACCCGTAAGCCTCTCGCTTTTTATGGGGTTTTTCTTGTGAGGCATGGCCGAAGATCCCCTCTGCCCCTCCTTGAACGGCTCGTGCATCTCCCCCACTTCCGTTCGGGCCGAGAGTCTTATCTCAAGGGCCAACCTCTCAAGGAAAGCGCCCACCAAACCCAAGACGCCCAAGGCGTAAGCGAACCTATCCCTCGGTATTATTTGGGTGGATACGGGTTCGGGTTTTAGTCCGAGCAGGTCCAACGCCCTTCTCTCAACCTCTGGGGGGTTGAGGGCATAATTCCCCACAGCACCGGATATCTTCCCGAAGGACACCTCCTCCAACGCCCTTTTCAACCTCTCAACGTTTCTCAGGGCCTCGGAGTAAAAGCCTAAGAACTTCAAACCAAAGGTCGTGGGTTGGGCGAAGACCCCGTGTGTCCTCCCCATAACCGGGGTGTACTTGTACTTCTGCGCCTTCGCGAAAAGCGCTCCGGCAAGACCTTCAAGCTCCTCAAGTATCAGCTCAATCGCCCTTTTCAGTCTCAGCGAGTTGGCCGTATCCACCACATCGGAGGATGTCATGCCGAAGTGGAGGTAATTCCCCCCTCCCTCCAAACTTTCCTCTATGACGCTTAAAAACGCCAGGACGTCGTGGTCGTACACCCTCTCCCTCTCCTCAACGAGCCGGGGGACCTCCCCCCAGAAGGCCTCATCCTCCAAGAGCCTCTCAAGGGACTCCGACAGCCCCACCTTCGGGATTATGCCCAGCTCTTCCTGGACCTTGGCCACCGCCCACTCAACCCTCGCCCACGTCCTGAACTTCTCCTCCTCACTCCAGAGCTTCCACATCTGCGGAAGGGAGTACCTCCTGAGGGGCATAAAAAAAATGGCCCCAGCGGGACTCGAACCCGCACTACCACCTTGAAAGAGTGGCGTCCTAGCCCTTAGACGATGGGGCCGAGGACGGTATTATAAAGTTGAAACGACTGCGGAGATCCCGTTGAAAGGGACGCATGAGTCCGCTTTATACTACTCGGTGATTATGAAAAAGGCCTGGCCGAAATGGCATGATGTGTACGATTTTGACGAGTACGCGGTTGAGAGGTTTGCACCGGAGTCCCCCGGCCTCTTTCTCATCAGGAGAAAAGGAGACGATTGGGAGTCTTCCATACTTCTTCTGGACTCCTCCGATAACATAAAGGAAGCCCTTTTGAAAATCCTTGAAAACCCTCCGGCTGAAGTTGAAAATGCCTTGACGCGGGGGGAGATATTGGAGTACAGGTTCTTCAGAGCGGTTGAACACGAAAAGCTGAAACATGACATACTTGAAGACCTCCGACGTATTGGAAATCTTAAGTGATTTCCTGACCGCCCCCATTTACGACGGGAGGGGTAGGTGGGCGCAGATCCTGGAGGTCTTGAGGGACCTGAAGAGGAAGGAGCTGAGCGGAATCCTCCTGCTGAGGTCCTCAAACGTCAAGGTGTTCAACTTCGTGGAATACGGGGAGATCGTGGACAGCGTCCTCTTTGAGGAGGACAGCATGTTCGCCTATGAGGGGGACGATTTCTTCAAAGAGCAGAGCGCCAAACGCCAGATAAAACCCTACAGGTACTCCTTTTCCCCCCTTAACGGAGATGTTGTAATGGTAGTCTCCACCTTCCACAGGTCCTCCCTCATCATGGACACCATAACGCCCTACCCCATGAAGGTGGTTGACGAGCTCTCAAACATAGAGTTCTCAGGTATTTTGAGGTGTATATCCCCACTTTCCTTCTCCTCCGTCTTCATAGAAGGTCTCCACGCTGGGACGTTCTCCAAGGGCGAGAGCTTTCCTCTCTCGGATCTGCTGAGCGCGGAAGGGGGTCTCTACGAGTTCAAGGTGTTCAACGTAAAGGACCAGCTCTTTGAGAAGAGCTACGAGTACCTCTTCAGGAGGCTGTACAGAAAAGTCCTGGAGATATACTCCACACTCAACAGGCATATCAAGGACTTCCCCTTAGAGCTCAGGAAGCACATGCTCAACCGCAGCTATGCGGATCCCATACTTGACCCCATAATAGGTCTCGTGGATCCGAGGGAAAACACCCTTATCATAAACGCGTCAAAGAGACGCGGCATATACATACTTGAGAGCCTCCTTGACGTTATAGAGGACACGCTCAAGGAGCATCGCTCCGTGAGGATACCGAAAGGGATAAAGGATATGATAAAAGAGGTCAGAAGGGAGATAAGGGAGGGGATATGAGAGGAACGGCTTTGGCAGGCGTATTCGTGTTTCTGGCGTTCTTGTCGGGTGGTTGGTTTCTCCTGTCCGTTTTCAACTCCCTGAACGCCTACGGTAGGAAAACCCGGATTTACGCCTTCAGGGAAAACCTACTCAGGCTGGAGTACTACAGGGCTGTGGATGATCACGTGGGTGTTTCCTCCACCCTCTCCCTGCTGAAGGATGAGGCCCTGGCCTTGGGGGACGAAAGGCTCAAAAGCCTGGTGGACAGCCTTCAGAAACACGCCGAGGATCGCAGGTTTGCCGACTACGTGAGCGCCACCCTCTCCCACAGTGAAAGACTCATCACCGATCTCAAAACGGACATACCCTTTTGGATGCTCCTTATACCCACGGCGTTTATAGCCCTGGCCATATCCCTCATAACGCTTGATTTCCTGAGGTTTAGGAGGGGTTTGAGGGTGGCGGTGGATTTCATAGAGCGGATGCGCTTGGGGGTGTTCGTCAAGAGAACTCCCCTGCTCGGGGATTTCCAGATCCTCGGAGAGGCCCTTTCCGAGCTCGCAAAGGACCTGGAACGCACCCGGAGGAATGCCCAACACCTTATCCAAACTTGAAAAGGTATCACGCGCCATAAGGGAGTACCACCTCCTGAGGGAGGGGG
>JALWZG010000077.1 GCA_027002825.1 Caldifarciminota bacterium | reverse complement strand
ATGTCATGGCGTCTGTTCTTGTCCAGCTGGGGTACCTCATCCACACCGTAGGTTATACCGTCCACCCGCACCCGGACAAACCCCCTCTTCGCTATCCTCTTGAAGAGCTCCCTGTACTCGCCCTTTTTCCCCCTGACTACGGGGGAGAGGATTTGCAACCTCCTGTAAGGGTATTTTCTGAAGAGGGCATCGACTATCTCGTCCACACTCCACTTCTGCAGGGGGGTGCCGTCGTTGGGGCAATGGGGTGTGCCTGCCCTGGCGAAGAGTAGCCTGAAGTAATCGTATATCTCCGTCGTGGTCGCCACCGTGGAGCGTGGGTTCCGCATGATCTTGCGCTGCTCTATGGCTATTCCGGGGGAGAGTCCCTCTATCTCCTCAACGTCGGGCTTCTCCATCACACCGAGGAACTGTCGGGCGTAAGGGGAGAGGCTCTCAACGTACCTCCTCTGGGCCTCGGCGTAGATGACGTCAAAGGCGAGGGAGGACTTCCCCGACCCGGATACCCCCGTTATAACCACGAACTTATCCTTGGGTATTTCAACTGTTATGTTCTTTAGGTTGTGCTGTTTTGCGCCCTTTACGATAAGCTTTCGCATGGAAGCGGGTATTATACTGGCAAAACGTGTGCGTTTCGGCCCTCTACGTCCTTATAATAGGTTGCGATGCGACGCCTGAAAACAGATGTGAGGTTTGAGGGTAAAGGGTTGCACACTGGGGAGAAATGCTCTGTAGTCGTCCGTCCGTCCGAGGGGTGGTACACCTTTGTCAGGAATGGGAAACGCATAGAGGCGCTGTACAGGAACGTTTGTTCAACGGATAGGAACACATCCCTGTGCGCCGAGGGTGAGAGGGTTATGACCGTGGAGCATATACTATCCGCCCTTTACTCCCTGGGAATAACCGGTGCGGAGATAGAGGTTGAAGGCCCAGAAGTTCCCGCCCTTGACGGGGCCGCCGAAGAGTTTGCCCTGGCGTTTTACGAGAATTCGGTTGAGGTGGACGGCAAGGAGTATTCACTGCATTATCCCCTCGGATTTGAACACTCCGCATCCACTTTCAAGGCCTTTCCGGGAGATTTGAAGGTTTCCTACGCCGTGTCCTATCCGGATTTCTCCTATAGCGGCTTTTACGAGGTGGAGATCACGCCTGAGAACTACCTGAAGGAGATCGCCCCCGCGAGGACCTTTGTGTTTGAGGAGGAGGTGGAAGGGGTCCTGAGGGCCGGTAAGGGTAAGGGGGGAGATCCCGAAAGGGTTTTGATAATAGGTCGGGGTGGGGAGAAAATGGGTGATGAACCGACCCGACATAAGATCTTGGATTTCTTGGGAGACCTCGCCCTGTCCGGAAGGTTTATAAAGGCCCACTATTGTGTTTTCAAAGGCGGGCATACCTCACACGTGGAGTTCTCAAAACACCTGTTTGAGAAGGGTATATGGGGAGACCAGTTGAACGTAAAGGAGATAATGGCCCTCATACCGCACAGGTATCCGTTCCTCCTCGTTGACAGGGTGGTGCACATAGACGGGAGTAGGATTGTGGGCGTGAAAAACGTTTCCGTCAACGAGAACTTTTTCAACGGACACTTCCCCGGAGAACCCATAATGCCCGGCGTTCTGCAGGTGGAGGCACTCGCACAGGTTGCGGGTGTGGGTCTGGCCTACCTCCTGAGGGAGCGTGGAAAGGGTGATCTCATCCCCCTCTTCGCGGGAATTGAGAACGTCAGGTTCAAAAGGATAGTAAGACCCGGAGATACGCTTTGGTTGGAAGTGGTCCTCCTGAGGTTTGGGGGCAGGTTCGCAAAGGCAAAGGGTACGGCTTACGTTGAAGGGGAAGTGGCCGCCGAGGCCGTTATGATGGCCTCCTTTATCCCAAAGGGTTGAAGCCGACGCCCGTTATCCGGGGGAACCGAATATCCCCCTGCCTATACGCAGGACGTTTGCACCTTCCAGAAGGGCGTACTTCCAATCCTCAGTCATACCGGCCGAGATTTTGGGGAGGCCGTTTCTCTCCGCTATTTCCCTTAACAGTGCAAACGCCTTCCTACTCCTCCTTTCTTCAACGGGGTAAGGGCCTACGGTCATCACTCCTATGAGGTTCAGATTGGGCAGGTTTCTGACATGGTCTATCAGCCCGTCGGCTTCCTCCGGACTGACGCCGTGCTTTTGGGGTTCACCGGATGTGTTCACCTCAACGTACACATCCATAGGACGGGTCAGACGCTTTGAGAGGGCCTCCGCTATCCCCACCCTGTCTACGCTCTGCACCACGTCAAAGAGCCGTATTGCCTTGTTGACCTTGTTCCTCTGGAGGTGTCCCACCATATGCCAGGATACATCTTGGAGGTTCAGAAGGGGAATTTTCCTCGCCGCCTCCTGCACCCTGTTCTCGCCGAAATGTCTGCATCCCTCCCCGTACGCCCTGAGGATCCCCTCGGCATCCACCCCTTTACTGACGGCAACTATCAAAACCTCATCCTTCCGGCCGATTTTGTAAAGGAACTCCTCTACCCCTTCCAAAAACCTCCTGTATCCCAACCCTTACTCACCCTTTAACTTCTCTATAAGGCCGGGGAGAACGTCCTCCCACTTCGAGACCATACCGTAATCCGCCAGACCGAAGATGGGGGCCTCCGGGTCCTTGTTTATGGCGATGATGGTCTTGGACGTACGCATGCCGGCCTGGTGTTGTATGGCACCGGAGATACCTATGGCGAAGTACACCAAGGGGGAAACCGTCTTACCCGTTTGGCCCACCTGATGGGAGTGGTCCACCCAACCGGCGTCAACGGCCGCACGGGAGGCCCCGTATGCCACCTTCATACCCGTCGCTTTTGCGAGGGCATCCTTGAGGGCGGGGATCCACTTCTGGTAGTTCTCCGCGCTACCCATACCCCTTCCGCCGGATACGACTATGTCCGCCTCTGTGACGTCTATATCCTCCGGGGACTTTTCTTTAACCTCAACGGGGTGGGCGGCGAAAAGCGATTCGTCCAGCGCCAGGTCTAAATCCACGTATTCCGGCTCCCTTGTGTCCTGGGACGGTTTGAACGCACGGGGTCTGGGGGAGAGGATCACAGGTGAACCGTCAATCCTGATCTTCGCAAAAACCTTGTTGGAGTAAAACCCTTTTACAAAGAGGCCGTCCTCGTATCCGGTGAAATCGTCAAGAATGGGAGCGTTAAAGAGGGCGGCGAGTCGGCCACCCAGTTCCTTGCCGAAGGGGGTGGCGGCGAGGACCACGTACTTCCCCCCCTCCCTCCTGAAAACCTCCTCAACGACTTTGGCGACGGGTGCGGAGAGCGGTATGTCCAGACGGGGATCCGAGAAGACGTAAACCCTCTCCAAACCCCTCACGTCCCTCTCCGGCTCCTTTCCCACCAGAACCCCCACAACCTCATCGCTGAGCTCCCTTGCAAACCCCAAGGCCTCATGGGAGGCCTCCCTCACCTTTCCCTTCAGGGTTTCAAGGACGACCAGAGCCTTCATAGTATCTTTACCTCCTCTTTCAGAACCCTTATGAGGTCATCAACGCTTTCAAGGAGCTTCACACCCTTTCGGGGAGGAGGAGGGTTGAACTCAACCACCTCATACGTGTACCGCGGGAGGTCCATTTCAAGGACCTCAACGGGCTTCTTCTTGGCCTTCATAATACCCATCACCGTGGGTATTTTCGGCTCGTTGAGGCCCCTCTCCGCGCTTATAACGACGGGGTATGGGGCCTCCCACACCTCCTTGCCTATATCCGTTTCCCTCTCCACCTTCACCGAGGAGTCCCCGTACTCGGCGTGGGTTACGTACGTCAGGAGGTTATAACCCAGGGCTTGAGCGACGTATCCGGGTAGGGCGTACGTGTAATCGTCAATCGTGACCTTCCCCATGAGCACGATGTCGGGCTTTTCCCTCTTGGCCACTTCAGCTATGGCGTATCCCACCTGTGAGGGGTTGAGCTCCCAGAACCTCTCGTGCTTGACGAGTACAGCCCTGTCCATCCCCATCGCCAGGGCCCTGCGCAGCTGCTCAACGCTCGAATCATCACCCACGGTCATCACCACGGTCTCGCCCCCTTTTATCCCTTTTAAATTCACGGCCTCTTGGACGGCAAACTCGTCATAGGGGTTGATAATAAAGGACACCCCTTCCCTGACTATGTCTTTTCTGTCCTCTGACGGTTTTATAACGGCGGCGGTATCCGGTGTTCTGCGGATGTACACCAAGATTTTCATAGGTTGGGGATTATACGGGGGAACGTGTGAAACGCTACGGCTTTTCAGCGTTATAATTTCCACCCGTTGCCACCCTAGCTCAACCGGCAGAGCGGCTGATTTGTAATCAGCAGGTTGGGGGTTCGAGTCCCCCGGGTGGCTTTTGGGCGATGGGAGGGCTAAGTTCCCCTCCCGCAGCACACCCCCCATACCATGATCTCAAACCCCAGCTTCTCCTTAAGCCTCCTGTTGATAGCCTCCAACCCCATACCCACCATCACCG
>JALWZG010000076.1 GCA_027002825.1 Caldifarciminota bacterium | reverse complement strand
CTCCATAACCCTGATAGTGGAGGACGGGGATATCCTGCTGGGAACCTGGCAGGGGGTTTTCTTCTGCGAGTTTGACGGTCCGAGGAGTAGGAAGGTCTACGTCAAGATCCTGGAGGGGTGATTGCTGAGGGAGGCCGTATCCGATCTCATCTCCCTCCTGAGTGGGCTGGAGGGTGTGGAGGAGGAGGTGGAGAGGGCGGTGGAGGTTATCGTCGGGGCGCTGAAGGGCGGGGGTAAGGTCCTCCTCTGCGGAAACGGTGGAAGCGCCACGGACGCCCAACACATGGCCGCAGAGCTCGTAGGACGTCTGAAAGGTGAACGGGCACCCCTGCCGGCGTTGGCTTTAACCTCCGACGTGGCCGTCCTGACGGCCCTTTCCAACGACTACGGTTGGGAGGACGTGTTCGCGCGGCAGGTCAGGGCGATAGGGAGGAGGGGGGACGTCCTCATAGCCCTCTCAACCTCTGGGATGTCCGAGAACGTGAACAGGGCGGTTGACGAGGCGATGAAAACGGGTATAAAGGTCGTGTATCTGGTCGGGATGAACAGGGGGGTAAAGGGGGACGTGGTGATATCCGTCCCCTCCCCCAACCCTCAGAGGGTACAAGAGGTTCACCGCCTCCTCCTACACGTAATGGCCGAGGAGGTTGAACGTAGGCTCTCCTCACGGCCTCAGAGGGGGTGATCTCCCAAAAGGTGGGCGAGGGTGTCCATGGCCGATTGCAAGGCCGGTGTGGGGAAGAACTTGCTGAAATCGGAGGGTCTAACCGTCCAGAAGTCCCCCTTTCTCACCACCTCAAACCAAACCTTGTGCAAGAGGTGCCCCTCCGAAACGACGGCCTTCACCAGAACCTTCCCCCCTTCCCTGTCAAAGACCACATCCTTTACGGAGAGGTGGGCGGAATCCCTCAGCGTGTAGTCCCCCTTCAAACTCCCCCGCACCTTCAGGGTTTTGAACTTGGGATAGCGCAAGGTCGCTTCGGGTATTCTAAAGTGGCACATGCCGTCCCTCATGAGGACGGCCTGGTACACCCTCTTGCCCGCCCTCAGCCACTTCTCTTCGTACTTCGTCCCGAACCTCCTCTCGGTTTCGGAGATGTACCCCCACCAACATCCGCTCCTCAGGGCGTTTTCGTAGGCCCACCTTATGAAGGCCAGATCGTCGGATACCACGCTCACGTGGGCATCCTCCTTCGTCCTGACGGAGAGGAGCTTCCAGAAATCAGGTGAGAACATCCTGCGGTGTCGGTGCTTTTTCTTGGGCCATGGGTCGGGGAAAAGGGAGAAAACCCTGTGGAACCTCACATCCCTCATGCCGAACATCAGAAACGCCCACACGTCCCCCCATACGAGGTAAACGTTCCTCCTGTCCTTCAACCTCCTGAACGCCCTTTTGACAGAACCCCAAGACCTGTCCACACCCACGTACGTGATATGGGGGTTGAGGCGGGACACCCTTTCAAGGAAGTCCCCCCTCCCAAAACCTATCTCCAGTTCAACGTTACCTCGCAGATCCACCTGAGAGTCCGGCCAGAGTATCTCGGCCAAGACGGTGGATTTTAAAGGCGCTCAGAAGAGGCCGTGGATGTTCCCCCTCTCGTCCAGGTCTATCCTCACGGCCGAGGGGACCTTGGGCAACCCCGGCATCACCATCATATCGCCCGTCAAGACCACAAGATAACCCGCGCCGGCCATCACCTTCACATCCCTTACGGTTATCCTGAAACCCTCCGGAGCTCCGAGCTTTTTGGGGTCATCCGAGAAGGAGTACTGGGTCTTCGCCATACAGATGGGCAGATCGCCAAATCCCATCCTCTCGTACCTCCTGATGGCCCTCTCGGCCTCCGGATAGTACACAACGCCCTCCGCCCCGTAGATCTCAACCGCTATCCTCCTTATCTTTTCCCTAACGGGCTCATCCCACGAATAGAGTGGTCTGAAGGCCGTCTCGCCCTCAACACCCCTGAGGACCTTCTCGGCCAGATCGACGCCACCCGCGGAGCCGCTGCTCCAGACCTCTACGAAGGCGAAGTCCAAACCCTCATCCGTCAGTATCTCCTCAAGGGTCTTGAGCTCCTCCGGTGTGTCCGTGGGAAACCTGTTGACGGCTATTACCACGGGTAGGCCGAACTTCCTCACGTTCTCCGTGTGCCTTTTCAGGTTGGGGAATCCCCTCTCAACGGCGGCGGGATCGGGCTTGTATATGTCCTCCTTTGGAACACCACCGTGGTACTTCAGGGCCTTCACCGTCGCCACCAAAACCACGAGAGAGGGTTTAAACCCACCCATGGGGGAAACGAGGTTGAAGAACTTCTCCGCGCCGAGGTCCGCGCCGAAACCCGCCTCAACCACCACAACATCGGAGTAGGCCATGGCCATTTTGGTGCTTATGATGGAGTTTGTGCCGTAGGATATGTTGGCAAACGGCCCCGTGTGGATCAGGGCCGGTGTGTTCTCTATGGTCTGGACGAGGTTTGGTTTTAGGGCGTCCCTCAGCAGGGCGGCCATGGCGCCCTGGGCCTTGAGGTCCCTCGCGAACACGGGTCTCCTGTCCCTTCCAAAACCCACAAGGATGTTTCCCAACCTCCTTTTGAGGTCCCCGTACGAGGATGAAAGGCCGACTATCGCCATAACCTCGGATGCCGGCACTATTACAAAACCGTCCTCTCTGGGGAATCCGTTGGTCCGTCCACCGAGACCTACGACGATGTTCCGGAGCGCCCTGTCGTTCATGTCCACCGTCCTCGGCCAGAGGACCGTCCTGAGGTCTATCTCCGGATCGTTGGAGTGGTGTATGTGGTTGTCTATCATGGCCGAGAGCAGGTTGTGGGCGGATGTTATGGCGTGGAAATCGCCGGTGAAGTGAAGGTTTATATCCTCCATGGGAAGGACCTGGGAGTACCCTCCACCCGTTGCCCCCCCTTTTACGCCGAACACCGGTCCGAGGGAAGGCTCACGGAGGACAACGGTTGAAAGCTTGCCTATGCGGTTCAAGGCCATGGACAGACCTATTGAGACCGTCGTCTTTCCCTCCCCGAGGGGGGTGGGACTCATGGCGCTTACCAAGACGATCTTACCCCTTTCCCTTCTACCCTCAAGGAGAAAAAGGGGGAGCTTGGCCTTGTAATGCCCGTACTTTTCCAGGGCCCCGCTTTCAATCCCCATCCTCTCCGCTATCTCCTCTATGGGCAGTATCCTCGCCTTCTGAGCTATCTCAATATCGGAAGGAAACCTCATACCCGCCTATTCTACCTCAGAAACCCCTGACCTCAAGGTGCAGGAAGGGTACACCTTCGGCATCCCTAACTATACCCGTCCTGTCAAAGGGTCTGTAACCCAAGCCGAGGGTGAAATCCCCACTCTCGTTTCTCAACTCCAGACCCAGTTTGACGTCAAGCGTTCCGTAGACCTTTCTGTAGTTCCTGCTGAGGGCGGTAAAGGTTCTCAGGTCAAGGAACAACCTCACGTCCTCTCGCAGGGGATGGCCAAACCTCTTGAAGAGCTTGAGGTCCGTGGACCAGTCGGCCCCCTTGGAGAGGAACTCCCACCTGTCGCTGTGTATGTACTGGGCGAGGGAGAGCTCAAAATCCCTCTTTCTGTACATCAGCCTCAGGGAGTTCCAGTATAGGGGTAAGGTGTCGTAGTAGTCTATGAAGTGAAAGCAGGGATGTTCCAGAAAGAGGTACCACGTTGCCTTACCCGCCTTTTTAAACCCCCCCACCCACACGTAGTAATCGGCGTATATGGGATCGAGTTGGATCGGGCCTTGGTTGTACCCCAGCCATACTATAAAGTCCGCACCTGCCGCCAAACCGTAATCACCCCACTGAAAAAGCCTCACGTATCCACCGACGTTTCCTCGGGCGCTCTTGTCCCGGTACCTGTAAGAGAACTTTGAGAACGAAGCCCAAGCCTCGTGTTCCATCAGAACGAAAGCCGTTATCACTATCATGGGTAGTAGATTATAAAGGCGATGCCAACATCCCCTTTAGAATAGGAGGTGTTTGCCCTGATCTTGTCCTTCATCCCTCCGGATGTGGCCTCCAACCCCCTGAAGATACCCCCATGGTTGCTCATAAGGGTGTACCAGTTTTTCCTCTCGGATATACAGCCGGACGTCTGCAACTTCGCCCATCCCCTGACGTGTTCAAGGTACGGCAGGAAGGCCGTGGAGGAGTACGGGTTTTGGGGAATTCTCATGGCGTCGGACAGGCTCCAGAGGTGCAACCCCCTCTCCCACAACCTTGTGGGCTACATATACGATACGAAGGGCAGAAAGCTGGTGGACACCCTTGAGAACTTCGCACCCCACTCAGGCGAGATTCCAAAGGTGATGCTGAGATGATCTATCTCGTCCTGGCCTACGCGGTTTTCTGGGGGGCGGTTCTCCTTTACACCCTGAGGCTCATCAGGGGACGTCCATGAGGGTTCTGCTGGTCTCGGGGGGAACGGGGGGACACATCTCACCCGCCCTATCCGTCCTTGACGAAATGGAGGGTATGGATGTGGACGTTTCCCTCGTTCTGGGTGGGTTGAAGGTGGAGATGGGGGTGGAGAGGGCAGACCTTGTGTACCCGGCAGGCGAGATCACGTTCAGAAACCTTCCCAAAATAGCAGCGGGTGTGGTAAAAACCTTTGGGGTGGTTTGGAAAAGCGACGTGATCCTGACCTTCGGTGGCTATCCCGTCGTCCCTCCCCTTTTGAACGCCATCATCCTTTCCAAGAGGTACTTCCTGTTTGAGGGGGACGCGCGTCCGGGAAAGGCCAACAGGTTCTTTTCCCCGTTCGCCAGGGGTGTTCTGTGCGCCTTCAGAACCTCCGTCGGCTTTTACAAAAAGGGGATTTTCGTCGGTATCCCGATCAGGAAGGGGTTGGAGAGGGTTGATAGGAGGAAGGCGAGGCTTGGTCTGGGCGTGGAAACCGACCTACCCGTGGTGGGGGTCATGGGTGGCAGTCAGGGGTCGGCCTTTTTAAACGGACTCGCCGAGAGGTTGGTGTCAACCGGGAGGTATTACGTGGTGGCCCTGGTCGGCAAGAGGGGAGAGGAAAAGAGGGGGGATAGATACGTCTTTTTAAAGTTTCAAAGGGATATGTCCGTCTTTTACTCCGCCCTTGACGTGATAATAAGCAGGGCGGGTATGAGCAGCATCGGAGAGATAAGCAAGTTTGCGGTCCCTCCCCTCTTCATCCCATACCCCTTCGCGTCGGCCCACCAGATACACAACGCCTTAGACGTGGTGAACTTCGGAGCGGGAGAGATGCTCCTGCAGGAGGAGGCAAACCTACCCGCCGTCGTTGAGAAGTTGGAAACCCTCCTCTCAAAAGGGGAGCGGTACAGGGAGAGGCTGAAGAGGTACTTCGTCCCCGACGCCGCGAGGAGGATAAGCGAGTGGGTGATGGCCGAACCCTGAATCACTTTTCAAACAGGGCGATGAAAAAACCCTCCGTCGCGGTTCTGTGTGGGTAAAACCTCTTTGTCCCAGGTATCCCACCATCAACCTCACCTATGCCCACATCCGGCACGGGGACCAGACGGGCTCCGCTCACCCTCAGGAATTCCTCAACCACGTCCTCGTTCTCCTGATATGTCAGTGTGCAGGTTGAGTACACCAACCTCCCTCCGGGTTTGAGCATCTCCCAGCCCGCGAGGAGCAACCTGTACTGCACCCTACTGTAGACCCTCACATCTTTGGGGGACCACCAAAGCGCCACCTCGGGATTCTTGTGGAGTGTTCCGATGGATGAGCATGGGGCGTCCACTAAGACGTAATCGTAGTACTCCCTGTAAAACCTCACGAGCCTCTCACCTCTGTAAATGCTTACAACGACGTTCAGGCAACCCATCCTCTCAACGTTGTTCACCAACGCCCTTACCCTGTCCATGGAAGCATCGTTGGCGAAAACCATACCCGTGTTCTCCATAAGGGCGCAGAGGAGTGTGGTCTTTGAGCCGGGTGCTGCTGCTATGTCAAGGACGTAGGAGTGCGGTTTCGGTGAGAGTATGTGGGCCGGAAGCATGGAGGCCAAATCCTGGACGTAGTAGTATCCGAGGAAATGCTCAAGCGTCTTACCCATCTCCGACGGGTAGTGGAGGACGCGAAAGGCGTAGGGCAGTACCGTCCCCTCCAGTACGAAACCCTTGGCCAACAACCTCTCTTTCAGGGCCTCCGGGGTTATCTTCAGGGTGTTCGCCCGTATGTATGGCCTGTAAATCGGGGAGGTTATGTACCTCAGGTACTCCTCGTACTCATCCTTCAGGACGTCCCTTAAGGTGTTCCACAGGGTGCGGTTTCTCCTGAGATACTCCTCCTTTATGGGCATAAAAGGGGGATTTTAAGGTGGTCCTTCAATTCCAACCGTCCTGCGCAGGGCTTCAACCTCCTCCTCCTTCAAAAACCTCCACCTCCCCCTTGGGACGTCAAGGGTGATGGGGCCGTACACCACCCTCCTCAGGACTGACACCTTCCTCCCCGCCCTCCTCATCATCCTGCGTATCTCCCTGTACTTACCCTGCCTCAGTTCTACGAAGAGCCATCCACCGCCCCTTATCTCAACCCTCGTCGCCCTCAAGAGCTCCCCCCTGTCCCACACACCCCTCAGACACATCCCGACCAACCTCCCGTCGGGAGGTGGTTCAACCTTGACCATGTACCCCCTCGGAACTCCGTACTTGGGATGTGTCAGCCTGTGGATCAAAAGCCCGTCGTTCGTCAGGATTAGAAGCCCCTCGGAGGGTTTGTCCAGTCTCCCAACCGCCTTCAAATCGTAGAATTCGGGTGGCAGCAGGGAATAGATCGTGGGGTTGAAGGGATCATCACGGGAGACGACGTAGCCTGGGGGCTTGTTGAAGAGGACGTAATCCGTACGCTTTCTACCCCCTCTGTTGTACCCCTCAACCTCCACATCCGCACCCTCTTCAACTTCGTAAAGCGGTTGGTCAACGGTGTGGCCGTCCACCTTGACCTTTCCCTTCCTTATCAACCTGAAGGCCTTCCTCCTTGAAAAACCGTAAAACCTCTGCAGGTAATGCACCAGCTTCAGAGCCATCCGTACTCCGGCGGTGAGACCCTTATGATCCTCATGACGTTGAAGTACTTAAACCTGCCCTCACCCGTGTCCCCTATTACGTAGCTCTTCAGAACGGTTATGGGTCTTACCTTCCACTCCAGGAGTCCGTACCTCCTTGAGTAGTACTTGACGCTCACCCATCCGTACTCCCTCGCTATCCTCAGCATGTCTATTACCTTTGAGGGGAAGGCGGAGAGGGATAGGTTCTCAAGGTCCTCCGTGTTTGAGAATATCTCTGGATGCTCCCGCTTCATGACGTCAAAGATCTTCTTCGTTATGCGGGCGTCGGCGAGCGCCCTGTGGTTGTCCTTGACCCTGACACCCATAAAGGTCGCAAGTCTGGCGAGGGAGTTGGGGGCGTCACTGTAAAGCGCCTTGGCCACTCGCTTTATGTCAACCACGGGGTTGAGAACGGGTGGGTGTCCCAACCTGTAAAGCTCAAAGTTCAAAAAGGGTAGGTCGAAGTCCAGTATGTTGAACCCCACCAAAACCCCATCCTTTATGAGGCTCAGGAGTTCGTCCTTGATCTCGGCGAACGTAGGCTCACCCTTCACATCGTCAAAGCTTATGCCATGAACCCTGTAGGCGGACTTCTTTATGGGGACTTTGGGGTTTATCAGGAAGCTCCTCTCCCGTGGCCTACCCCTCCTCCCCTTTATCACGAGGCCGACCTCAACGATCCTGTCCCTTTTGAAATCCAACCCCGTCGTTTCTATGTCAAAAAAGACCAGGCTCCCCAACCCTCTATTCTAAGCATGAGAAACCCCTCCTACGGTAGAATACACCCTTGAAGGGTTTTGTTGAGGACGTGAAGCTCTTGGGAGAGTTCCTGAGGGCGGCCGGGTACAAAGTGGTGTTCACAAACGGGTGCTTTGACGTCATACACAGGGGACACGTTGAACTCCTGAGGTTTGCGAAGTCCCTGGGAGACGTCCTCGTAGTGGGATTGAACTCCGATGAGTCGGTAAGGAGGTTGAAAGGGAGGGGTCGTCCCATAAACACCTTAAGGGACAGGGCGAGCGTCCTTCTGGCCATCAGGTGGGTGGACTTCGTGGTACCCTTTCACGAGGACACGCCTGAGAGGGTTATAAAAACCCTGAGACCGGACGTCCTTGTAAAGGGAGGGGATTACACCCTTGATGAGGTCGTGGGCGCGGATTTCGTCCTCTCCTACGGGGGTGAGGTTAGGCTTTTCAGATACCTTGAGGGGTACTCCACCACGGAGGTTTTGAGGAGGATGGGTCAGGTCTGATCCACCGGAGTCTTGAACAGGACGAGGGAGATGGTGCGAGGTATCCTCTCAACCGCTATGCGGAACACGTCTTCGTCCTTCTCCACGTTCAGCACCTCGTAGTGTATTACCCTACCCCACCTCCTAACCCTCAGCGAGTAGGGGGTCAGAAGGCATTCCACCCCGCCCTCCTCTGGGGTTTCAACCCTTATCCTTACGTTGTCCCCCCTGAAATCAACGCCTATGGAGACGTCCTCCCTATCCTTGAACAGGTTTCTCAGGGCCTCCCCGACAACTTCCGAGATCAGGAGCATCTCCTCCTCTTCCAGCTTACGGGCGAGAGAAGGGAATTCCAAAAAGGGCCCCTCCCTCATTCCTCTATGAGCTCTACGTTGGCCCTCGGTATCACCACAACCCTTCCGTCGCGCAGTTTCACCTTCAGTATCCTGACGGTGGACTCGGTCTCTATCCTCACGGGTTCGGGTGGGAGTTCCACCACCTCTCCTATCTCGCCGAAGAAAGGCTCCCTTATGATCCTCACCACCGTTCCCACGTCAAGGTGTCCGCTGTCCGCTTTGGATACGATATCCTCCAAACCGCCCAGTTCAACGTCCTCGTAGAACATGACCACCTCCGGCCTCTGAACCCCGGCCCTGATCTGCGTTGCTCCGTTTGCCGAGGCCCTGTGGCCCTCAAACCTCTTGAACAGGTTGAAGGTGCGCGTGGCCATGGGGAGATCCCCGAAACCCTCGGTTATTATCAGCGTAAAGGGGACGTCCTCGTTTCCCGTAATGGCAACACCTATGTCGTATCCGACGTACTCCTTCAGGTCGGAATCGTCAACAGAACCCACTACGACGGCGCTGACCCCCACATCGGCGGCCTTTTTCATGGCCTCTATCCTCACGGTCCTCCCGCCTATCACGATGGCATCCCTCATATCCTCCGTTATCCTCTCAGGTGTCAGCTCCTCGTCCGGTGATGAAACGGCCACCTTTATCCTGGAGCCGACCCTCTCCCCTCCTACACCGAATATCCCCTGAACCATTGCCGCAACCGTTTTGACCACCACACCCTCCCTCGGTATGGTCCTCTCCACCACTCCGTCAAGGTAGGCCTTGACCTCTACGGGTATGGACTCACCTCGGAATATAACCTGCCCCGTGAGGGTGGAGTAGTCCTCAAGTACACCGTCAACCGTCGCCCTCGCCTCAACCTTGAACAGGCCGAAAAGCACCCTCGCCCTTGCTATCACCTGACCGGCCTTTACCCTTTCCCCTTTCTTGACGAGAAGGGCCTTCGGCAGGTCCTGGGGTGGTATACCGAGCTCTCCGGCGAGGTTTCTCGGATATACCGGGCCCGGCAGGAGGGCCTTGGCGACCACGTCCTCTGCCTTTACCCTCTCCCCTTCCCTTACTAGGACATCCCCCCACAGGGGCAACCTCCTCTCCTTTACCACCAACGTTTTTGCGCTCACCTTTAAACCGGGTGTGTACGCGTGGGCCATGAAGTGGGGAGTATAAGGCGGTCAGAACCCTTTGAGGAGCTCCCTGGCGATCCTCGCCGTGGCGCCCCATACCACCCCCAAAGGTGTATCCGTTGAATCCCTTTCCTTTAGGGGTAGGAGCTCTTCCAAGGGCACGAATCCCAACTCCTCTATCTCTTCGGGGTTCGGCCTGGGGACGGCGTTTTCCCCCAGAGTTAGGACGAACGGGTATATGGTTATTCCGGTGAGGAGGGTTTTGGTGGGTTTCAACCTTCCCAGGATGGTGTAATCACCCGGTCTCAGGAACAGCTCCTCCAAGATCTCCCTCCTCAGGGCGTCTTCAAGGCTCTCTCCCCTCTCCACCATACCTCCCGGAAAACCTATCTCCCCCGCGTGCCTCTTGAGCTTTCTGTTGCGCCTTATGAGGAGCACCTTTCCGTCCTTTACTATTACCCCTACGACCGCCTTCAAGGAGCGTATTTTAAACCCGTTCGCCCAAAAAACCACCCTATAATACCCGCTATGGCGAAGGAGAAGATAAGGGTAGCCATAATAGGTGTAGGGAACTGCGCCTCGGCTCTCGTCCAAGGTGTTCACTATTACAGGAACGCAAAACCGGGTGATTTCATACCCGGTATAATGCACGTGGATTTCGGGGGTTATCACATAAGCGATATTGAGTTTGTCGCGGGGATCGATATAGATGCGAGGAAGGTTGGCAAGGACCTCTCGGAGGCCATATTCGCACCCCCCAACAACACGTACAAGTTCACGGACGTTCCGAAGCTCAACGCGAAGGTCTACCGCGGCATGACCCACGATGGCATAGGCAAGTACCTCTCCAACGTGATCGTGAAGGCTCCAGGTCCCACGGACGACATAGTCAAGATACTCAAGGATCTGGGCGTCCACGTCGTCGTGAACTTCCTCCCCGTGGGAAGCGAGGAGGCCACCAAGTGGTACGTTGAGCAGGTGATTCAGGCCGGTGCGGCCTTCATAAACGGTATTCCCGTCTTCATAGCCACGTCCGAGTACTGGGGCAAGAGGTTTAAGGACGCCGGTCTGCCCGTCATAGGGGATGATATAAAATCCCAGGTGGGGGCCACCATACTCCACAGGACGCTCGTACAGCTCTTCATAGACAGGGGCGTAAAGCTGGAGAGGACCTACCAGATAAACTTCGGCGGGAACACGGACTTTTTGAACATGCTTGAGAGGGAACGCCTGCACTCCAAGAAGATCTCCAAGACCAACGCCGTCAGGTCCCTCCTCCCCTACGATATAGGGGATGACAACATACACGTCGGACCCTCGGACTACATCCCGTGGCTCAAGGACAGGAAGTGGGCTTACATCCGCATGGAGGGTACGACCTTCGGCGATGTGCCTCTGAACGTGGAGGCAAAGCTTGAGGTCTGGGACAGTCCCAACTCGGCCGGTGTGATGATAGACGCCATAAGGGCGGCCAAGCTCGCCCTTGACAACGGCCTTGCCGGACCGATAGTTGAGCCTTCCGTGTACTTCATGAAGACACCTCCCGTCCAGATCCCGGATTGGGAGGCGAAGAGGCGTCTTGAGGAGTGGATAAAGAAGTACTCGCTGAAGGACGGGAAGGCGAAGAAGAAGTGAAAGGTGGATGCTCGCCATAGTCGTGTGTGATGCCCCCTTTTTGGGGGATTTTTTGAAGGAGCTGGAGGAGAGGGGTTTTGGGGGTTGGACGCTCGTCCCAAAGGTTTTGGGTAAAGGTGGCAGAAGCGATCCTCGGATGGACAACGATGTGTGGCCGGGGTATTCCTCCCTCCTCCTGGTGTTCGTCCGACCCGAAAGGTACGGGGACTTCCTCTCCCTCGTCAGGGAATACGACGGAAAGGTTTCACCCTTCAAGGCCTTTTTGCTGAAAGACGTTCAGGAGATATAAAATGCTCCTTCTGGTGTGCATGCCCCTGAGCGAGGAGAAGGCCGTTGAACTCGCCTTGAGCGGACACAACCTCGTGAGGGCGGACAGCCTGGACCTCCTACGGCAGGAGATGGCCATAAGGGAGATGGGGTCGGCCCTGTGGCCCAAGCTGGACCTTCAGCTCGGATACTCCTACAACTCGTACGTGTCCCGGATGGAGATGGTATCCCCCATCAGGTGGCGTTTTCAGGAGATGCCTCCGGGATCGGGGCAGGGATACGCCTTCCCGGACAGCTTCCGGGTTGACACGTTTGAGTTCGGCAGGACCCACAGCTTCAGGTTTTCCCTGACACTCAGCAGAACGCTCTGGTCCTGGGGAAGGATGGAGAGGGGGTACCTCCTACAGAAGAGGTTTCTGGAAACGCGCTGGAGGGATTACAACTCCAGGAAGTTGAGGTACGCCTACACCGTCAGGAGACTCTACATCTTGGCCCTCCTGTCGGAGGAGGTGGTCAAGGTGGCCGAAAACTCACTCAGGTTTTCCGAGGAGAACTTGAAGCTGACGAGGGAGGCGTACGAGAACGGCAGGGCGACAAAGCTGGACCTCTTGAGGGCGGAGGTGGAAAACAGGAACGCCCGCTACCGTCTGGAAGAGGCGAAAAAGGACCTTGAGTCCGCCCTGAGAACCCTGAAGGTGTTCCTGAACCTCCACGATAGCGTGAGGTTGGAGCTCACGGATACCCTCTCAATCCCCCCTTCACCGCCGGATACGACCCTCCTGAGGGAGGACATAGAGGTTTTAAAGGAGCAGGTAGGTGTGCTGAGGGCGATGGCAAGGGAGGAGTTGAAGGGCTTCCTGCCTGGAGTTTTCGGAGCCGTTTCCTTCAACTACCAGAGGCCACTGGGGTTTGAGGACAGGTGGGGGAGCAACTGGGTTGCTACGCTCTCCCTGAAATGGACGCTCTTTGACGGCCTGAAACCCTACTCCTCCTACAGGAAACTCCTTTACAGGAGTGAGGCCCTGCAGAGGAGGGTTGACTTCCTTGAGGCGCAGGCGAAGGCGGATGTGAGAAACGCCTACGGGGATTACATGGCCGCGCTGAAGAGGGTTGAAGTCGCAAAGGAGGCGCTGGGGACGGCCGGGGAAGCCTATGAGCTGGCGAAGGTGGCCTACAGGAACGGGCGGATAACCTACACGGATCTGAGGCAGGTGGAGCTGTCCTACGAACAGGCACTCCTGAACTACAAGAGGGCGGTGGCCGACGCGCGCCTTTACCACTGGAAGGTGTTCTACCTGACCAGGACCTCCCTGTGAAAGGCCCCAAGCTGCACTACAGGATAACCATGTGGTGGGCGAGGCTTTTCGGTGTGGGGTCTTTGCTCTTCCTGTTCCTTTCGGCCTTTTCAAAAGGGGTTGAGGACGGGTACGTGTTCTTTCTCCTCGGCTTTGTTAACTTTTACATCCTCTCGGTCCAGCACGGCAGCATCCCCTTTCCGAGGAACAGAGGGGGGATTTTCAAGCTGGGCGCAGACCTCTCCTTTTTCTTGATGCTCTTCGGCCTGCTCTTCCTTTCGGTCCGGGCTTACAAGGTGGGGTTTCTCCTCTTCCTGTTGTTCCAGTTCCTTCCGCTGGTACACCACAGGTTTAAGAGCCTAAGGCACACCTATGATACACCAGCCGCCCTCTTTATGCTCGCCGGGGCGCTCTGGGGGCTTTTTTCAACCCTTCTGAGCGGATGGAAGCCGTTTGTACACGGGATATTCCTCGGTTTCCAGATGAACACCTTTCTTGGATGTATGTTTTTCATGCTTCCGAGGTTTTCCATGAAGGTGAAAGAGAGGGTTGACATACCCTTTTCCATAGGCGTTTTCCTGTTCGTGCAGGCGGCCGTCGTTTTAAACCTTCTCGGTTTTCACTTCAACTACACCCTTTTGAGGTTGGCCGCCCTTCTCCTGGCCGTCTCCCTCCTCGCCTTCTGGATACAGATGGGCAGGTTCTTCTTCAACTATCCCATATCCCTCGGAATACCCCTCTTCCTCCTCGGGCTGTTTTTCGCATCCCAACTCCAGAGGGAGAACCACATACCCCTTATGCTCCTGGGGATGGGAAGCTTCGCCCTCGGCATGGGTAGGAAGTGGTTCATGCTGAACTTCGGAAAGGGGGACTCACGCCATGACTGGCTTTACCACATATCCTACGCGTTTTTCGTGTCTTCCCTTTTGAGTTGGAAACTCCTGCTGTTTTCAGCCGTTTTCTTCACCCTCTGGTTCGTCCTGAACGCCCGTGAAAACCCATACCTATTACCGGAGATTCGGGACAGCCTCTTGAACTGGTGGAAGTTCTAACCGCTCACAGGTCGGAACAACACCTCTTACGGAGGTAAAATAACCGCCTATGAGACCGTTCAGACCGGAACCCATAACGGACTTCAGCAAGGAGGAGAACCGTCAGGCCCTCTTGGGTGAGCTGGCGAAGGTAAAGGAGAACCTCGGCAAGAAGTACCCCCTCATCATAGGGGGACAGGAGATATACACCGATAACACCTTCCGGTCCATCAACCCCGCCCACACGGACCAGGTGATAGGGGAGTTCTCCATAGCAACGCAGGAGCATGCCGACAGGGCGATAGAGGAGGCCTGGAAGGCCTTCAAGTGGTGGAGCCGCTTCCCTGCAGAGGAGCGAGCTGCCTTCCTATTCAGGGCGGCCGAGGTCCTGCGTCGCCGCAGGCACGAATTCACTGCGTGGATGGTCCACGAGGTGGGTAAGAACTGGCTTGAGGCGGACGCCGACGTTGCCGAGGCCATAGACTACCTTGACTACTACGCCCACCAGATGCTCAAGTTCGCCCAGAGGCAGGAGCTGGCGTGGATATACGGGGAGAACAACGAGTACTTCTACATCCCCCTTGGGGTCGTGGTCGTAATACCTCCGTGGAACTTCCCCCTCGCCATACTCCTCGGTATGACCATGGCCGCCGTGGTGACGGGCAACACGGTGGTGCTGAAGCCGGCC
>JALWZG010000075.1 GCA_027002825.1 Caldifarciminota bacterium | reverse complement strand
GAGGAATCCCCTGTCCCCCTTACCCACAACCCCTGAGACTATCAGGTATGCCCGCCTCCATACCCCCCTCTTGTCTTCCAACATTTTCAAACGTAAGACTTCTGCCTCCACAGGCTCGTACTCGTCCACATCGTATCCGATGAGGTGTAAAACGTAGTTCAGCCACATGTACTCAGGGGACTCACCGGGTGTGTGCTGGAGAGCCGGCATGTCAAGGGGACGGGTGGGATCGTAGAGGTGGGGGAGCAGCTTACCCTCACCCCTCAGGTTCACCCCTTCCCTGTAGGCAAAGGACTCCCTCCTAAACCTTTCCACCTCCCTTTTAAACCTCTCGCCGAGTCCTTTTGGTATTCCCACAAGCCCACCCCCTTCAACCCCAAGGTTCAAAACCCTGTCAACCATCTCGTGGACCATATCCCAACCCCACCTCGGCTCTATTTCCAGGTTGTGCACCCTTCCCACACCCCTCACCTGGTAGAGGTCGCCTGAGATCCTCCTGAAGGCCCACTTCAGAGAACTCGGAGGTGTGAAATCCAGCCTTACGGTCTCGTACTCCCTGACCTTCAACCCGACGGTGACCCCTTGCTTATGATCTGAAGGAACTCGTTCCTCGTGCGTATGTCCTTCCTGAACACACCCAACATGGCACTGGTTATCATCTTGTTGCGGGGCTTCTTCACCCCCCTCATAACGGAGCAGAGGTGTACGGCCTCAACGACGACGGCCACACCGAGTGGGTTGAGGAGCTCCTGAAGTGTTTCGGCTATTTGAACGGTCATCTTTTCCTGGATCTGAAGCCGACGGGCGTACATGTCCACTATGCGCGGTATTTTGGAAAGGCCTATAACCCTGTTGCGGGGTATGTAGGCGACGTGGACAACACCGAAGAACGGCAGCATGTGATGTTCACACATGGAGTAAAAGTCTATGTCCTTTACGACCACCATCTCATCGTACCTCTGATCGAACATGGCTCCGTTCAGGATCTCCTCCGGCGACTGACGGTATCCGGAGAATATCTCCTCGTACATCCTCGCTATCCTCTCAGGGGTTCCCCGCAACCCCTCCCTCTCGGGGTCCTCACCTATTTCCTTCAAGATCTCCCTTATCAGGCGGGCTATCCTCTCCCTTCTCACATCCTACCTCCGAAAAGTCTGATCCAGAACATACCTATTCCACCGGCTACGGAGGCGTTCAGGGACTGAACCCTACCGAACATGGGTATGCTTACCAGATAGTTCACCCTCCTCCTGACCAGATCAGACAGACCCCTGCCCTCACTTCCGACGACCAAAGCCAAGGGAGAGGGTAGGTTAACCTGAGTTATATCCTTCCCGGACATGTCAAGACCGACGGTGTATCCACCCGCCTTCCTGTACTCGGATATGAACTTGGCGGTGTTGTAAACGCTCACGGGTATGTGAAAGATGGCGCCGGCGGAGGTCTTGACGACGGCGGGTGTAATGGGGGCGGCCCTGCGGGGAGGTATCACCACACCGACAAAACCGAAGGCCTCAGCGCTCCTTATCAGCGCTCCCAGATTTCTGACGTCCTGCACCCTGTCAACCACCAGGACGGGTTTGTTCACCTTCAGGGAGGTGTTTATGATCTCCTTCCTGTCCTTCAGGTGGAACTCCCCTATATCTGCGGCTATTCCCTGGTGATCCCTGACACCTGTCAGACGGTTCAAATCCCTGGACGAGACCAACATAACCTTGTAGCCGGTTATGAGCTCGTAAAGCCCATCGTTGAGTTTTGACCCTTTTTGTAGGTATACGACCTTGGGTTTTCCACCCGACCTCAGGTATTCCTGCACAACCCGTCTCCCATAGACGATCATGGAGGGTGTATTCTAACTGTGAAAGGGGGTTCGGATTTTGCACCTACTAAGGACATCCGCCTCCTTAGAATAGATGGATAAGGTAAGGAGGGAGAAATGGTTTTTGTTTTCGTTTCCCACGTGAAACTGGGTCAGGAGCTGTTGGATACGCTCCGTAAGGTGGAGAAAGGTGAACGCATAAGGGTAATGGTCTATCTGAAGCAGCAGCCGGACTACGCCTCTTTCCTCAGGTCCCATCCCACCAAGTCCGCACGCAGGAGGGACGCAAAGCGGTTCTTCTACGAAGTAAAACGCCTCGCCCGGACGACCCAGGCCCCCCTCCTCTCCTACCTCGCAAGCCTCGGCATAACGCAGTACAGGTCCTTCTGGATAAACAACGCCGTCGCCTTTTCGGCTACGCCGGAGCAGATCGCCAAGGTGGCAGAGCGGGAGGAGGTCCTGCGGATAACCCTTGACCGGAAGATCCCCCTGCCCCCTGTAAGACGGCGCGTAGGAGATGTAAGGCCGGACGCCGTCGCCTCCTGGGGCATAAGCAAGATAATGGCCGATTCCGTCTGGATAAACCTCGGCTATACCGGACACGGAGTCCTCATCGGTTCTATGGATACGGGTGTGATGGCGGACCATCCGGCCCTCGTGGGTAAAATAGCCCACTGGTACGACCCCTTCAGCGGTTCCCCCACGCCCACCGATGATGGGGACGCCTGTGTCTTCCACGGCACCCACACCATAGGCACCATGGTCGGGGGGGACGGACCGGACACCTTTGACGAGGACATAGGGGTGGCACCCGGTGCCAAGGTGGCGGCCGTTAAGATATTCGGCCTGGACGCCGGAGGGTGCGCCACCACCGTCTCCGCCCTAACGGAAGGCTTTCAGAAGTTCGTGGAGTGGAAGGTGGACAGCGGGTACAACATCGTAGCCGTGAACAACTCCTGGGGCAGCGATGACACGACCGAGCTGTGGTTCTGGGATAAGGTGATGGCCTGGAGGAGTGCGGATATAATACCCGTATTCGCCAACGGGAACGAGGGACCCAACCCCCGGACGGCAAACACCCCCGGTAACTACCCCACGGTCATAGGCGTGGGTGCTACGGACAACGGCGATTATGTCGCCGACTTCTCCTCGCGTGGCCCGGCCCCGAACACCACGCCCTGGACGGACACGACCTACTGGCCCCGCAGCGACTGGAACCGCATAAAGCCCAACATATCGGCCCCCGGTGTGGGAATATACTCCTCGGTCGGTAGCGGCAGCTACGCCCTTTACGACGGAACCTCCATGGCCACCCCCCACGTGACGGGTGTTATCGCCCTGATGTACGAGAGAAACCCCAACTTGGACTTCTCCACCGTCTACAACATCCTCCTTGACAGCTCGGACCACTACGGGGACTGCGCCTCCTATCCCAACAACGACTGCGGATGGGGAAGGGTGAACGCCTACAGGGCTGTCCTCGGAACCCCTCCGGCGCCCTATCCCCATATAGTCAAGATGCGTACGGCCGTGGACGACGGCGCCGGAGATGGGGACGGACGTCCGGACCCCGGAGAGACCTTCAACCTGACCATAACCCTCAGGAACGTCGGCGGAGCGGATGCCACCGGTGTCTCGGCCACACTTGTCTCCCTCTACCCCAACGCCCACGTGGTGGACGGCTCCTCCTATTACGGCACCATAGCCCAGATGGACAGCTCCGACAACTCCTCCGATCCCTTTGTGGTGAGGTTGGACTCTTCCGCCCTCGTCGGTCAGTACGCCCACCTCCAGCTCCACCTAACCTACAACTCCGGTGCGTACAACGACACCTTTGACCTCTACCTCCTCATAGGAAACCCCATAGACATGATAGTGATAGACACGGGTACGGCCACCCTCGGCATAAGCGCCAGAACGGGGGGAATAGGCTTCCACAAGCCCGACACCGCCGGTCCCGGTTTCGTCTTCCCGGAGGGAGGGGACAACCTCCTGAGCTACGCCGGCGTGGCCTTCGGGAACTCCCCCGACTACCTCGTTGACTCCTGGATAACGAACGACCTCGGACACTACTGGGGAGGTGTCCTGTGGGAAAATCCCCGCATGGGGGACCAGCACGGCTCCGCCGGTTATACCGATGCGGAGCATCCCCTCTCCAGAGGTATGAGGCTTGACGTGGACGCCTACGCCTATGAGGGCTACAGGCCCAACTGGGTCTTCCTGCGCTACAGACTCATAAACGAAGGCACATCAACCGTCAGCGGCCTATACCTCGGTATATTCGCCAACTTCCAGATGCCGTCATGGGACGCAACGGAGGACGGGGCGGTGGATACCGCCCTCAACCTCGCCTATGTATACGATGCGGACTCCACGTACCCTTATGCCGCGGGTGTTGCCGTGGTGAGCGACGTTCCCATAGCCAACCTCGGAAAGTTCAACCAGACCAACTTCTACGGTCTTCCCGACGACTCCACCAAGTGGGTGTACCTGAACGGCACGGTGAGGAATGAGAGCTGCTATCCCGTGGACTGCGGTGTTATAGCCTCAACCGGTCCCTTCACCCTGGCCCCCGGAGACACGGTCAGCGTCACCTTTGCCCTCGTCGGATTGGGGGACGTGGCCACGGGTAGGAAGGAGCTTTCAAAGTTTGTGCGACCCAAGATGAAGGTTTCGGTGAAGGAAAAGAGGTTGAACATCACCCTCCACGCCCTTGAAGGCTCTCCCGTAATCCTTAAACTTTACTCCCCATCCGGAAGGCTTTTGGATGTTCTCTACAGCGGCCCCTCACAGGGCAAGGACGAGATAATCAGCAGGCCCCTTCCATCGGGTGTTTATATACTCCACGCCGCTATCTCCGACCACGTGATCCTGAAAAAGGTCCTCGTCAGGTAAAGAGAGGGGGTGGGTTTATCCCACCCCCTTCACCGTTAAAGTCCCGTTTGATGAACAGGAGGAATACGATGAGGAGTTCGGAGGTTTTGGCCCCACGCCCAAATTCCCCACACCTCACAAGCTCCTGTTCCTCCTCGCCTACGGCTTTTATACGGGGGAAAGTCGTGCTTTTGTCATGGCGGAACACACCCTTGAGGCACTTTGAGAAGATGCTCTACGATCAGGCCACGTTGCTCCTGGCCTATTCCGAGGCCTACTCCCTAAGCGGGGAAAATCTCTTCGCCCGAACGTCCGAGGAGATATACACGTTTCTAAAGGGGGAGATGCTTTCACCCGACGGCTTTATGCCCTCAATAGACGCCGACTTCAACGGGGAGGAAGGGGGATACTACGTATGGGATCACGCTGATCTGAGGGAGCTTTTGGAGGATGGTGAGATGGGGCTCCTTGAGAGGTGCTACGGCGTTGGACCTGAGGGTAACTGGGATTGGAATGCGATGGGTTTTGCGAGGCCCTGAGGGTAGGGATAAGCTCCTGAAGGCGCGTGCGGAAAGGGGAAAACCCTTTAAAGACGGGAAGGTTCTTGCGGATTGGAACTTCCTGAGTGTGGCGGCGCTTTCACACGCCGCTTTCAGGACGGGCAGAAGGGAGTACTCCAAGCTCGCCGAGGACGTGTTCACACGTGTGTACAAAAGGCTTTACAGGGGTAATCTCATGCACACGGATGGGGTCTCCGCCACACTTGACGATTACGCCTACGCCGTATACGCCCTCATAAACCTACACTCGGTGACGGGAAAGCCGGATTATCTCGTTGAGGCTTTCAGTCTGGCCGATGAGGCCCTCGCCGGATCCTGGGACCGTGAAAACGGAACCCTTCTCTCGGACCACCTCTCCGGGTTTTCCGAAATATACGATGGCGCTTTGCCTTCAGGTGTATCCGTCATGTTTTACAACCTCGGGATCCTACACTCCCTGAGCGGAAGGTACGCCGATGAAGTTGCCAACTTGGGAGAGGTGTTCGCCGGTTTCCTGGAGGATTCCCCATCGGGTGTCTTTTCCGATCCCTCTTTAGAGGGTTTACCCGCCCTCTCGGGAAAGAGGGCGAGGGGTGGAAGGACGACGGTCTACGTTTGCAAGGGGGGTACGTGTTTTCCCCCGGTTAACACACCTGAGGAACTGGAGAGGGTTATGGGGGAGATCTCGGAACACCGCCTTTGAAACCGGATCACCTCAAGAGGGCGTAAACGTATCTGCGCGGGTAGAGGCTGTAGCCCACCTTAAGGCCTATTACGGTGTTTGAGAGCAGGAGGAGGTCAAAGTTGACGGCCAAACCGAGCGTGTAGGCCTCACCCCTCCAGGTGTTCGTGTAGAAAACGTCAAGGGAGGGATAAACCCTTGACAGGGCCAAAAAGCTGACAAAAGCCCAAGGAAAAGGTGGGAAAACGCTGACGTTCAGGTCGGGAAAGCTCCGGTGGAAAACGTTGGGGTACACGGACAGGCCGACGTAGGCCATACGATCCGAGGTGCTGTAAAAGTCCCATCCGAGGTAATCGGATACGAAGGCGGTTTCGTAGGGTAAACGGGTGTAGCCCAGGGAGGCGTTTATCAAAACCCAGCCCTTTTTAAGGGCGAAGTCCGCCCTTACCCTTCCCCCGATACCATCGGTGTAGAAGAGGTCGCCGGAAAACCCAAACCCCTCGGCGTACAGAGGAGAGGTGTACTTGTATCCGTAAAGCATGCTGAAGTTTATACCCACACCTCCACCCACCGAGGGTTTACCCCCCCTGTACAAAACGTTCAGATAGGCCTCCACGTCGCTGTACCTCCTGACACTCCTGAAGGGAAAGGTGATAAAGGGGGAGAGCAGGGCGTAAGACAACCCCACACTGCCCCTGGGGGAGGTGTTGGTCGTCATTTCGGCTGCAAGGCCAAGGCTGGGCCACAACCCATCGTACACGTAAATCAGGGAAGTGTAGGAGTACACGGTATCCGGAGGGTACACATCCATCAACGGCATATCCACCAGCGATACAACGCTGTAGGTGTGCCTGTTCAACACATCCCATCCCGATGTGCTTACCCCCACGGAAACCCTGGGGACAAGTGAATCATCGCCGAGAGGTTGGTAGTACACGTAGGAGATGGGATGCCAGTACTTGGGGAGGAGGTGGGGTATGGGGTTGTAGGGGCGCACCCTTAAGGTCTCGGTGGGGATGTACTTCCTTTCCCTTTTGAAATCCGTGTAAAAGCTCTCCTCCTTTGAGACCCTACGGATTTTGGCCACGTCCAACCCCTCTTTCCCCATGGTCAGGACCAAAAGTTCCCCTTTGTACGGGATGGGATAGAGGAGGGAGAAGGGATGTTGGGATATCCTCTCAAAACGCCCCTCGCTGTACACGTAAGCGGTGAAATCGTTTGTCAGGTAAACCCCGCTGCTGTCAACGTGGGAGAGGAGGGAAACCTCTCTCGTCCTCGTTATAAATCGCACGGAGTCCGAACCGAGGGGGAGAAAGGCGACGTTGTTCCAACCGTCGTAAAAGGTGAAGAAAAGCGTATCCCTGTAGAACTTGAGATCCGTAAAACCCTCTCCCATCCCCCCTCTGAGTATAACGCTATCCCCAAGGATCACGCTCTGGTAGGGCCCCTCCCTCCTGACGTACATCAGGCCGTGGGGGGTAAGGATGGGGGAGTGCGCCCTCTCTCCCACCGTCAACCTCCTGACCTCACCGGTTATAACGTTCAAGGAGTACACGTCCGAGAGGACGTAAAAGTTCCTGTGGTACTCGTACTGGGAGAAGAGGAGGAGCGTATCCCCCGACCAGGACACCGGTCCGCTCGCGTACGCCTTGACCTCCCTGAACACCCTCCCACTTTCCAGATCCAAGACCTTGACGGAAGGGTAATCCGACCTGTTGCTCTCCGTGAAGGCCAAAAACCTGCCGGAAGGGGAAAGGGAGATGTGACCCTTATCCCCACCGCTCAGGGTGATGAACTCCGGATCCACACGACCTATTCTCCTGACCGCACCCGATACCTCCCTCAGCCAAGCGTAATAATCGTTTATATCTTTAAACAGGAGTGGTCCGGGGATACATCCGGCGGAGCAGTAGGTCAGGCAGTCCATCCAATAGGATGAGTTGACTATGCGCTCCATTACCTCCCTCTCACCTCTTTTTCTCATAAGGTATTCCAGATAGAGGGAGCCGAACAGGTAAGCCCTCCCGTAGGGCCAATCGTCCATGGCAACGCTCATCTGGTCGGGTGTCAACCTACCTCCGAAATAGGCGTACGCGAGGAGTTCATCCCTGAAAAACCTGTTGTTCAACCTACCTACTCCCCCCTCCGATTCCAAAAGGGTGGCGATACCCTCCGACTGCCAGTCGGGATCCAGGACGTTGGGAATGGCGCACATGAAGGGGTTCTTACCGTAAACCAACCTTGAGAGTTCGGGAATGGGAAGCCCCCAAACATCATGGGGTTTGTCAAGGTGGAACACATGGACGAGCTCGTGGACCAGAACGAGGTCTATCCACGTGTCCATCGTGCCGAAATAGGGGTTTCCCGGAGGTGGCTGTAGGAAAACGTAAACAGTGTTTTCGGGGAAGACCGTCGCTATGGCGTTGGAGTAATCGTATATATCAAGGAGGACGAGGTTGACCTTAGCCGGTCTCCAGCCGAACCTCTTCTGAAATCCCCTGTAAATCTCCTCCGCCCTCTCAACCACGTACGGTACCCACGCCTCCGTACCATCGTGAAAATGCACGAGAAAGTTTTCACTCTCATAGGTTTTAAACTTCAAATCCGGTGGAAGTTTGAAAAAGAGAAGGGTTAGGTTTAACACGGCGGTATTTTAAAGGGGCATCCCACGTGAGAGCTGTGCAGCAGTAAAATAGGCGGACTATGGAGAACGTCATACAGGCAAAGGTTCGGACGGAATTGGGTAGAAACGCCGCGAAGAGGTACAGGAAAAAGGGGTTCATACCCGTCATATTCTACGGAAAGGGTGAGAACACGATACCCGCTGTTATAAAAAAGAGCGAACTTTTGAGGTTTTTGCACCAGACCCACGGGGAAAGTGTGGTCTTCACGGTGGATATAGAAGGGGAGAGGAAGATGGCCATCCTGAAAGACCTCCAGCTGGACCCCATTACGGACGACGTGATCCACGCGGATTTCCTCCTCCTACACAAGGGTGAAGAGGTTGAGATAGAGGTTCCGGTCGTGCTTGTGGGTGTGGAAAACGCCCCGGCCACAAGGGCGGGTGCCATCATAGAGCAGCTGGTTGACACTCTCTGGATAAAGGCCCAACCCCAGAACATCCCTCCCCACATAGAAATAGACGTATCCGGTATGGAGGTCGGAGACGTCCTACACGTCAGGGATATAAAGGCCGAAAACTTCACGATAAACGAGGACCCGGACATGCCAATAGTCACCGTGTTGACGGAGAGGGCCGCCGGTCCTGAGGAGGGTGAGGAGGCGGAGGAGCAGCCGGAGGAAGGGACAACCGGGTCAGCCGAAGGATAACCCAACCCATGAAACACGTGTTGGTGGGGCTGGGAAATCCCGGCCCGGAGTACCTTTTTACGCGTCATAACGTGGGTTTTATGTTCGCCGACCTCGTCGCGAGGGTTTACAACTTGAGGTTTTCCGAGTACCCAACCCTTCACCTTGCCGAACATCGTAGGTTTTACGTGTTGAAACCCATGCTCTACATGAACAACTCCGGAAAAGCCCTCCTCTCCGCGCCCATACCCGTGGCCAAAATGCCCTTGACGGTGGCTTATGACGACGCCGACATACCCTTTGGAAAGGTCAGGTTCAAAAAGGGGATAAACTCCCTACCGTCCCACAGGGGTCTGCGGGACGTATACCTGCGCCTGAACAGGAAAGATGTGATGAGGTTGAGGTTTGGTATAGGTAGGCCACCAAAGGGGGTTTCCATGGCGGAGTGGGTGCTATCCCCTTTCTCGGAGGAGGAGATGGAGGCCCTTCCGGAAATACTCTCAAAAGGGCTTGAGGCCTTCAACCTTATAATTCAAGGAAAGGAAGGGCTAATAGGTAGGGTGTTGTCATGAGAAGGGAAAGCGTATCGGATGACCCCCTCCATTACTACTGGAAGGCGTTGGAAGACCTCACACCCCTCCCGTTGGAGGAGGAGCTTGAACTGGCGAAAAGGGCGAAAAAGGGAGACAGGGAGGCCTTTGAAAGGGTCATACTCTCAAACCTCAGGTACGTGGTGGACGTCGCCCTCCGGGAAGGTTGGGACTCCGGTGTTCCCCTTGAGGATCTCATATCCGAAGGCAACCTGGGGCTTTTGAAGGCGTTTGAGAGGTACGATCCGGAGAGGGGCGTGCGTCTGATCTCGTACGCCGACAAGTGGATAAGGGAGGCCATACTGAAGTTCATAAGGTCTTACAAACCCCTCTCCGGCATGCCCCACATCTCCCGCAAGGACCTTCAGAAGATAACGGAGCTCTACCAGGAACTGGGTAGAGAACCCACGGTTGAGGAGATAGCGAAAAAGCTCGGAACTTCAACCCGTAGGGTGAAGAGGATTCTGGACGCCGTGAAGACGAGGTTTCTCAACACGGAGGGCAAGATCTCACAGGATGACGGCTCGGTATCGTACGACGAATTCCTGCCCTTTGTGGCAACGGACAGTGAAAGCGTTGAGAAGGAGTACCTCAAGGGGAAGATAGGCGAGATACTGGGAAAGGTTTTCACATCGGATGTGCTTTCGGAAAAGGAGAAGATCGTCATGTCGGAGTTTCTGGGGTTGGACGGGAGACCGAAAAAGATGTCGGAGATCGCCAGAAAGTGGGGTGTCAGCCGGGAGTACATACGCCAGATAAAGGAATCCGCCCTCAAAAAGATAAAAAAGGAGTTTCCCGATTTTGAAAGGCTCGTTGAGGAGTACCTCACCTGATGCCCAGCACACCCAAAATCGGTATAGCACCCAAGGAGAGAGCCTGGGTGTAAACGCTGTAGGCCACAAACCTGTAGGTTTCCATGAGGTCGCTTCTCAGCTCTTCACTGCGGGGGGATTCTTTTGCCGCCCTGAGTATACCCCTTATCCTCCTCCTTAGGTACTCCCCGAAAAGGGATGAGGCGAGGGCCACACCGGATAGAACCGCCTGAACCTTCACCCCTGCGGACAGGAACAGGACAAATGTGAGGAGCAGTACAAAAATCCCCCAGGTTTGGAACCTCTCCTGTATCAAAAAGGAAAGTTCTCCAAGGTTTTTTCCCGATAGGACCTTTACGGAAACCGGTACGACCACGAGGGTGTGGAAGAGGAGTACACCCATCCAGAGACCGCTCAAATAGTACGCGAGGACGTCAACCTTCGGAGACATGGGAGTGATCGCTTATCCTGAGCTTCTTCGGCTTGAAGACCGCCTTTGAATCCTCACCCATAAAGGAAAAGGAGAGTACGGCGTTCTCCACATGCGAGTTCCTGTCCAGTATGGAATCCCTGATGATGGAGTTCACCACCCTTGCGCCCTCGCCTATATGGACGTTAGGTCCCACCACGGAGTTCTCTAAGACGGCGCTATCGTGAACGTAGGCGGGGGGGATTATCAAACTGCCCTCTCTCTCCCTGAAGTGTGTGTTCCACTCCAGGAGTTTCCTCTGGGACAGTATCGTCTGATCGAGTGTCCCGCAATCAAGCCACTCGTCAACCTCAACCACCCTGACCTTCCATCCCCTCCTCAGCATCTCCTTCATGGCGTCTGTGAGCTGGTACTCCCCCTTCGTCTTTATATCCTCGCCTATCACGTAGTCCAGGGCCTCGTACAGTAGACCGGGGTGGGTGAAGTGGTATATACCCACTATGGCGAGGTTTGAGGGAGGGACCTCGGGTTTTTCCACCATGTCAACGACGTACCCGTTCTCAAGGCGCACAACACCGAACCTCCGCGGGTCGTCCACCTGTTTTACGGCTATGAAATCCCCAAGGGTGAGGGCCTCCTTCAGGTCCATCCTGAAAGGGGTGTCGCCGAGGATCACGAGGAGAGGCTCTTCCGGGTTGACAAGGGATTTTGTCAGGTTTATCGCATAACCCAGTCCCAGCATCTCCTCTTTCCTCTGGACCACGTACTCAACCCTGTACCCCCTGCTCTTGACGTAATCCACTATACCCATGCCGTTCTCACCTACGACCAGGAAGACCGTATCCGTCAGGTCCCCGATCTCGTCCAGTATATGGCCTATTATCGGTTTTCCGGCTACCGGAAGCAACGCCTTGGGTTTGGTCAGGGAAAGAGGTCTCATCCTTTTGGCAAAGCCCGCCGCGGGTATGAGGACTTGCATATCCTTTGATTCTAAGGTGGTAGTGCGCTACCCTCCCAGATACCTCAGCATCTCCCTTCTGTAGGTCTCGTAAAGGGGAAACGCCTCGGTCAACTCCCTGACCTTTGCCCTCGCCTTTTCTTTTACGGATTCGCTCTCCGGGTTTTTCAAAACCTCTGCTATGATCCTTCCTATTTCCCTCATCTCCCCTTCCCTCATGCCCCTCGTCGTAAGGGCGGGTGTGCCTATCCTTATACCGCTGGCCCGCGTGGGGGGAAGGGGATCGTTGGGGACGGTGTTCTTGTTGACCGTTATACCGACCTCTTCAAGCAACCTCTCCGCCTTCTTACCGGATATCCCGAGCTCCCTGAGATCGACGAGCATAAGGTGGTTGTCCGTACCGCCGGAGACGAGGCGCAGACCGCTCTCCATGAGGCTTTCGGCGAGGGCTTTCGCGTTTTTGATTATCTGCTGGGAGTATTCCCTGAACGATGGCTGAAGGGCCTCTTTGAGAGCGACGGCTTTTGCCGCTATTACGTGCATCAAGGGACCTCCCTGCATTCCGGGGAAAACGGTCTTGTCTATCAGCTTGCCGAGTTCGGGGTCGTCCGTCATTACCATGGCGCCCCTCGGACCCCTGAGGGTCTTGTGGGTGGTGGTGGTTATGAAGTGGGCGTGGGGTACCGGACTCGGGTGAAAACCGGTCGCGACGAGGCCCGCTATGTGCGCTATGTCGGCAAGGAGATAGGCTCCCACCTCGTCGGCTATTTCCCTGAAGGCCTTGAAGTCTATCCCACGTGGATAGGCCGAATAACCGGTTACTATGATGCGGGGACGGTGTTTCTTGGCCAGATCCCTTATCATGTCGTAGTCCAGCACTTCCGTTTCGGGATTCACACCGTAGTAATGCACCTTGTACAGTTTTCCGGCGAAGTTCACGGGCGAGCCGTGGGAGAGGTGGCCCCCGTGGTCCAGCCTCATGGCGAGGATGGTGTCACAGGGTCTCAGGACGGCGAAGTACACGGCCATGTTGGCCTGAGTTCCGCTGTGGGGCTGGACGTTGGCGTGCTTGACGTTGAAGAGCCTTTTCGCCCTCTCCCTCGCCAGCTCCTCGGCCACGTCCACGAACTTACACCCCCCGTAGTACCTCTTCCCCGGATAGCCCTCCGCGTACTTGTTGGTCATAACGCTACCCATGGCTGCCAGGACGGCAAGGGATACGAAGTTCTCAGAGGCTATGAGCTCAAGGCCGGAGTGTTGTCTCTCCGCCTCACCGTATATCGCCCTGAAAATCTCCAAATCCGTCTCGTAGAGTTCTTTAAAGAACATAGTTTGGTATTTTACACCCTTACGGTGTGCGGGCTTAGGATAGGGCGTTCGGAATGGGTCTCGGCAAGGTGGGTCTCATATTCTCCGGAAAGGTTCTGGGTAGGGCGTTTTCCTTTATCGCCGGCTTTTTGATAATCCGCTATCTCTCACCGAGGGAGTACGGCATGTTTTCCGCCTCTCTGACCCTTTTGGACACGTTCGTCGTGCCTTTTTTCTCAATAGCGTATTACGTGGTGGCGAGATTCGCACCTCTTTACGAAGCCGGGGGTGAGTGGGGTAGGCTGAAAGGGCTTTTCGGGTTTTCCCTGGTCTACTTCCTCCTTTCAACCCTCGTAATGGCCGCCCTTTCGGCCGTTTTGGGTTTGGTTTACAAAAACGGTGAGTACTTCTTCTACGTGGTGATGCACGGTATCTCCCTCGGCGGCGGTACGGCGATGAGGACGTTTTACGCCTTTGCCGTCGGCCTCAGAGAGGTTTACCTCTCCACGTTTCTCCTTGACGTCCTACCCTCCCTCCTCTACCTGGCCGTGGTATCATCCCTCGTGTTTTTCCCATCCGTGCTTGTGGTGTTCCTCGCCATAATCGTCAGGTATTACACCTCCTCCCTCTCCCTGGCCTTTGAGGTTTTCACCCTTCTCAAGGATAGGATCAAAAACGTCAGGGCCTCCTACCAGTTCAGGAAATGGTTGGCCTACGGGGGGCCGGCCACGGCCAACGTGGTGTGGGAGGAGGCCTTTAACAGCGCGCGTGTGGTTCTGCTCGACCTGTTTCTCGGGGCCGTGAGCGTGGCCTTTTTCAGGGTGCCCATGTTCCTCATGCCCCTCTTCAAGACGGTGTACAACTCCCTTCTTGCCGTAGTGTTTCCGGATATGGTCAGGGCTGTACGCATGAACGACGGCGAGATCCTCGCCCTCTACGTCAGGAGGTTTATGAGGGTGCAGACCGTGTTCGTCTCGCTGGCCGTTGCTGTTTCCATAGTGCTTTTTGGTAGGGAGATACTCGCCTTCCTGAAACCCGTGTACGTGAAGTCCTACGGGATAATGGTCGTCCTGGGTATGGCCGTTGTGCTCGAATACCTCTCCTCCCCTCTCAAGAGGTTTCTTCTGGCCCACGGCAGGTCGGATTACGTGTTCCTGAGCGGCATCTTATCCTCCACCTTCAACCTCTCCCTCTTCGCCCTCGCCGTAAGGCTTTACGGTTTGATGGGAGGGGCCGTCGCTTACGTGATCGGTCAGGTCTTTTACACGCTCGTGGTCTCCTTCTTCTGCTGGAAGATTTCCGGACGAGGGGTCTGGAGGCTTTACGATCCCCTATCCGTCCTCCTCGCCGTTCTAACCCTTGGGCTTTCCGTTCTCAGGCTGCTCTCCGGGGTCTGATGTCAAAGACCACGTGTATAATACAGGCCTTTATGCCCTGGAACTTCGGACTGTTCCTGTGGGGGGGGTGGGGGAAGGTGTGCGGGACGTGGTGCGGCCGGGCCACCAGGAGTGCCGAAACAGGTGCAACGCCACGGACCATTACCAACTGTGCCTCTGGAGCGCCCCAC
>JALWZG010000074.1 GCA_027002825.1 Caldifarciminota bacterium | reverse complement strand
GGTGGGTACAGGGATATGGTGCCACACCTCCTGAGGGCCGCCGTTGCCGTGGGTGTTGACGGTTTGTTCATGGAGGTCCACCCCGATCCCCCGCGGGCTAAATCCGACTCCGCCACACAGATACCCCTAAAACGGTTTCCCGAACTGGTGGAAATGGCCCTTGAGATAAGGGATGTGGCCTCAAGGTGGTACGGATTTAGAATCGGGACTTGAGGAAGGCCCTGGTTCTGGCTTCCAACAGGTGGAACGGCGTGATGGAGGTGGGGATCTTCAGGTTTGCGGGATTTTTAAAATCCATGGGGTACCACGTGGAACATGCCAACCTTGAACACTTCATCACCTACCTACGGGGCGACGGCGGGGTGACGAAGAGGATGATCAAACCCTTACCCAACCGTCTCATGGTGTGGAGGTGGATGTGGGAGATGACCTTCAGACTGCAGAGGTACGAAGGGCTTAGGGAGGAGTGGGATCTCCTCATGTGCGACGCGTCCCCCCTTGTCTACTTCGCGAACAGAATAAAGGCACACCTGAAGGTTTACCGCATGAACGACCTTTTGGAGGGTTTTGGAGTGCCTGAGGTGATAGCCGAGGAGGAGAGGAGGTTTATACGGGAGAGCGACGTGGTTCTGGTCGCCCACAGAACGCTGCTCGGTCGCGGACCAAGGGGGAGGACCTTTTACGTGCCGAACCCGATAGACCTCTCACTTTTCCCGGAAGGGGGGCATTTTGAAGAACCGGAAGACCTGAAAGGGATCCCACACCCAAGGGTCGTGTACCTCGGAGCGGTGTACGAATGGTATGACTGGGAGACCTTTCTGCACGTGGCGGGTGTTTTAAAGGACGTCTCCTTTGTAATAGTTGGGCCGATCAGGAGGAGACCTCCCTTTCTGCCACCCAACGTGTACACCTTAGGTGGCAAACCCCACAGGGATGTACACCTGTACCTGAGGTTCAGCGACGCCGCTATAATCCCCTTCAGGGTTTCCCCCCTCATAGAGAGTATGGACTTTCCCAACAAGGTTCTGGAGTTTTTCGCCCTCGGCCTTCCGACCGTTTCGGTCAGGTGGGAGGCGTTCTCAAGGAACTTTCCGGAGGTGATCTTTTACACGGACAGGGACGGGGCGGTTGAGGGGGTAAAGGAGGCCCTTCGCAGGGGCAAAGACCCATCCCTCCGCGAGAAGGTGAAAAGGTACGATAAAGAAGAGGTCTTCCGGGAGTTCAGAGATATACTCGCCAGGTTTACATAACGGGTTGTTTTACCACCTTCCCCCTTACGCGCACGAAATAGACGCCTTTACGCAGGGCGGGTGAGCAACCCCTTCCGGAATGGACGAGTCGCCCCGATAGATCGTAAACCTTCAACCTCAGACTGGAGCATACGCGTCCGTTTTCAACCGTGTAGTCCGGGACGTCTACGAGATCGACGAACTCCTGCACATCCGTGGTGGGAGGCAGTATGGGGACGTCTATGTAGGAGGCGTAGGTGGCGGAGTGGTGAACCTCGTTGTGGGCTATCAGTTTCAAGGTGTCATCCCTTACGAAGGGGCCGCCGTTGTTGGGGTTGGCCTCAAACCTCGGATAGCTGGCCGAAGAGATCACGATTCCAAGCCTGTGTCCGGGCATGAACGCCCAGGCCGTACTCCAAACCCTCACCTCAACCGAATCCATCTGCTCCGGTGTGAGGAGGACCTCCCTGTCAAACCCGTACCTGTGGCGGGCCTTTAGTATACCGTCGGCCACAAGGATCGCCCTTCCGTCGGGGTACACGTCCACGACCCTGACCACGAAGTCCGTATCGTACCTATCGCTCCTGATGTAAAGTTTGGCCTTTATGCTCCCTATGACCACGAGCGTATCCACCAGGGGATCCGTCTGAAAGACCAGGACATCACCCCTTGAAAAGAGTGGGCTTTGGTCCTTAGGTCCGTCTCCCCCCGGAAGGTTCATTTCGTTCCCGCCTATGGAAGGCGTGGGATCGCTGGGATCGTACGTGTAGGCGGAGAAACCGTTGGCCGAAGTGGGTCTGGTCAGGCGTAAGGAGCCGTCCGGGTGCAGGTACCACTTCCTGTAGTACACCCCCCTCGGTGGGAAGGTGTCCGCTGTAGCCCACTCGTTCAGACCCACTATGTAAAACTTCACAGGCGGCCAGTCCAGAACGCCGTTGTCCTCCCCGTCAAGCCAGTAATCGTACCAGTCCGCCATCATGTCCACCAGGGTGGTGACGGGCAGGGAGGCGTTGGAGGGGAAGGAGAGGTCCCCCTGATCCGTCCGGCCGAAACCGAGATGGGTCCAGGGACCTATGATGAGCTTCTGGTTCCCGCGGGCGAGGGGACCCCCCTGGAATTGCAGCCTGTTCCATATCTCTATCTGGCTCTCAAGGAAGAGGTCAAACCATCCGGCGAAGTGGAGCATGGGAACGTTTACGCCGGAGACCCTCCTGTTCAGGTCAAGTATGTACCAGGTCGTATCGTAGAGGGGGTGGGAGACAACCGAGTCTATGAGGAAAGGTGTTCCCAGTCCCGTCAGCCAGTTTTCAACCAAGTTCTTGCGGAACTCACCTCCCTGAAACGCCGCGTAATGGTACACGTCCGCCGCACCCACAAGGGGGACGGCGCATTTGTAGGCGGGATGGTAGGTGCCCGCCAAAAGGTACTGTGTGATCCCCATGGCCGAGAACCATGCCCCGCACACCTTTCCGCTGGACCAGTCCTGGGAAATGATCCACTCCACGGCATCGTAGCCGTCCTGGAGCTGTCCCCAACCGTCGGTGCGGAACACCTGCGGATCACCCTCACTTCCCTGAAACCCCCTCACACTCTGCACCACCAAGGCGTACCCCCTGACATCCGTAATATAAGGTATGAAGGCGTTCAAACCCACGTCCGTTCGGCCGTAGGGTGTTCTGACGAGGATGGTGTGGAGTTCTCCGAAGTATATCGTGGGTTTGTAAACATCGGTGGCGAGTCTGACACCGTCCCTCATGGGGACCATATGAAACTCGTGGCTGTAAGACAGGACAAGGTGCAGCATGGAAAAAATTTTACATCCGATCACCCTCCCCACATGCGGCGCCGATCGGCAGTATAATATCCACCTCTTCCGGTGGGGTTCCCGAGCGGCCAAAGGGGCCGGGCTGTAAACCCGGTGGCGTCATGCCTTCGGGGGTTCAAATCCCTCCCCCACCACTTCCCCTTCCCCGGGCAGGGGTGTTCTGATCACGTATAGGAAGACGGAGGTTATGGTCAGCAGGCTTATAAGGAGCCAGATCACCCCCCAAAACCTGGGGCTTCCACCAAAGGACTCCGCCACGGTCCCCGCATCCGTCAGGTAGGGGTTTCGCAGGAAGACGTCCGTGATGATATCGTAGGGGGTGTAAAGCATCACGACAAAACCCACGAAGTGTAAAAGGACGTTGTTGAAGGCGTGGGGTAAAAAGAGTCCCACCGCGGATAGGAATCCCCCCATGGCCAAACAGAAGAGGACGGTGAAGAAGTTCTCGGCAAAGGCAAACCCAACGAAAACTATGAGAAGGCCGAGGATGAAGGATATGCCCCTGTCAACCTCCGTCCGGTTGGAGAGCAGAAGTATGAGGGTTCCCCAGAAGAGCGATCCGAGGTATCCCACCGTGGCTATCACAAAGGGGTTTCCGCCGGAGGAGATCACGTGTCCACCCTCAAGCGGTGAGAGGGCGAACTCACGCAGGGTACCCCCTGTTAGGAAAACGCCCAGGATGTGTGAGAGCTCGTGGAAGAAGACGGCGAGCATGCGCAAGGGGTACATCACGTGCGTCTCCCACAGGAAAATCGCTATTAGCACAAGGGAAACGTAGAAAAGCACCCTTTTGCTCTTTATGAGCATTCCCTTCTCTTTACCCGCAAAACGCTCAGGAGTTCCTCAAGGCCGAGGACGTTTATGACGTCCCCCTTCTCCAACCACCCCCTGCGGGCGGTGCCGACGGCCAGTCTCATCTGCCAGAGCTGGCCTATCTGGTGGGTGTCCGTTCCGAGGGTAATCTTTACGCCGTTCTCCTTCGCCAGGCGGGCGTTGACGTCGTTGAGGTCCAACCTCTCGTAGTATCCGTTTATCTCAAGGAAGGTTCCCGTCTCCCTCGCCTTTCTGACCACCTCCTCCATATCCACCCTGCAGCCTTCCCTCTTGCCTATCAGTCTCCCCGTCGGATGGGCTATGGCATGGACGAAGGGGTTCTCCATCGCCTTAACTATCCTCTCCGTTACGTCCTCGTCCTTCCTCCACGTATGGACGGCGGCTATCACGAAGTCCAACTCCGCCAAGACTTCGTCCGGGTAGTCAAGGGAGCCGTCGGGTAAGATATCCACCTCTGTCCCCTTCAGGAGCCTGATCCCCTTGAGGGAGGCGTTTATGCGGTCTATCTCCCTGTTCTTGGCTCTAAGGGTGTCTATGTCTAAGCCACCGGCGTACTTCACGCTCTGGGAGTGGTCGCATACGGCCACGTACTCGTACCCCATCTTCAGGGCGGCGAGGGCTATCTCCTCAAGCGTGGCCGTGCCATCGGAGTAGTGGCTGTGGACGTGGAGGTCCCCCTTTATGTCGCCGTAGTCCACGAGGTCCGGGAGTTTTCCCTCCATCGCCGCCTCTATCTCCCCCCTATCCTCCCGCAGCTCCGGGGGTATCCAGAGCATGCCGACGGCCGCATAGACCTCCTCCTCCGTTTTACCCGCCACCTTCTCGTTTCCTTTGAAGACCCCGTACTCGGATATCTTAAGCCCCTTCGCCCTCGCTATGGTGCGCAGGTGGATGTTGTGCTGTTTGCTCCCCGTGAAGTACTGGAGGGCAGCCCCGTAAGACTGGGGGGGTATGACCCGCAGGTCCACCTGGTACTTTCCGAATACGGCCGACCCCTTGGTGTCCCCGGCGGCAAGGACCTGAACGACCTCCGGCAGGCTTACGAACTCCTCTATTATCTTACGGCCATCCTTGGGGTCGGCACAGGCGAGGATGTCAATGTCTCCTACGGTCTCCTTCATCCTGCGGAAGGACCCGGCCGGATGTATCTCAAGCACCTCCGGTATCTTCCCAAGTTCCCCCACTATGTTCTGGACGATGGGGTAGGCGAGGCCGAGGGGGATCCGCCCGGCCATCCTCTCGTAAAGCTGTAAGGCCCGCTTTATGTTGGCGACCTTCTTCGGGCCGAAGCCGGGGAGTCTGGCGAGGGAGCCGTCCTCCAACACCCTGCGGAAGTCCTCCTTGGTGCGTACCCCAAGTTTCTCGTAGGCCACCTTGAGGGTACGGGGGCCTATGCCGGGGACGGACAGGAGGTCAATTAGGTCCTTCGGCACCTGTGCCATCACCTCCTCGTACTTCCTCATCCTGCCCGTCTCAAGGTACTCGGCTATCTTCTTCGCTATCCTCTCCCCCACACCGGGAAGGTCCATAAGGCCGCCGGCACCCCTCCTGCGGTAAAGCTCCTCTATGTCTTCGGGGTAGTTCTCTATCACACGGGCGGCCTTCCTGTAGGCCCTGACCTTGTAGGGGATCTCACCGAGGAACTCAAGGGCGTCCGCCAGGCGGTCCAGAATCTCCGCAATCTCCTCGTTCTTCCTCATGTTTCCCCCGCAAGTTTATCGCTCTCCATTCTAAGGGTGTTTCAATCCTCCCGGATGGGTGTTAGCCGTATCCCCTCTTCACCTGAGAGGGTGTAGAACTCCCCCTTGACGTTTGCGAGCTCCCTCTTGCCGATGAAAATCCAGATTCCGCTGGGAAAACGGTGTTTGTTCTTCCTGTAGAACTCTCTGAGTTTTCTCTTTATCCTGTTCCTCTCGGTGGCCTTTCTGACCTTCCTCTCAACGGCGAAAAGCGCCTTCTTCTGCGTGGATGGGGCGTACCTGAGGACCAAAAACCTGTCCGAAAAGATCGTCTTGGATGTGGCGAAGGCCTCCCTTATCGCCTTCCTCCCCCTGAGTATCTCCCACTTCTTGAGCGTGAACCTCCTCATTTCAGACCGAACGCCCTCAGTAAAAGCTCCCTCCTGTTCTCCCGATCCGGGGGCAGGTTTACACCGGAGAGGACCTCCCGCACCCTCTCGGCTATCTCCTCCTCCTCCACTCCGAGGAGGGCCTCCTTCAGCCTTTCCGCCAGACTCCTGAGGGTTTTACAGCGCGAGGCCTTGTAGCTCACACGCATAACCCTCCCGTCCTCCAGAGCGAGGTCAAACCTCACCCTCAACCAACCCTCTTTTGCCGAAAACTCCATTCCGAAAAGTATAGGGGCGTTCAACGACATGGAAACCTCACCGTATCACCCACCCCAACCCCATGTCTCTCAAACCACCCCCGGTTGACCTCAAGGGCGTACTGCACGGGGAGGCGGGAGATCACAGGGGTTGTGTCCAGGGGTTGTAAGTCGTAGATCTCCTTTATGACCCAATCACCGCCGATGTACGCTATTGAAAGCGGAATGTAGGTGTTCTTCATCCAAAAGGAGAGCCTTTGGGGGTAGGGAAACACAAAGAACATACCCCGGTTTTCCGGCAGTGTATCCCTGAACATCAAACCGCTCCTCCTCTCCTCGTAGCTGTCCGCCACCTCAACATAAAGTGTTTCCGCCGATACGCACAGGGGAACGAGCATGACTACGAGTGAATTCTAAGGGTGAAAGATTTCACCTCCCCCCTCCGAGACTATAATAGACGACCTATGCTGCGCGCAAGGAAGGCTTCCTTCAGACGGTTTATGGTGATAGGGGGGACGGGTTTGGTGGGAAGGGCGGTTCTCTCCAAAATCCTACCGCTCAGCCGTCGGGTTTATATCGTCGGTCTGCGAAGGGAAGAGGTGGAGGAAACCCTGAAGATCTTCTCGGGAAGCCCGAAATCGGAAAGACATCCGGTCCTCGGGGAGTACCTGACCTCGGGCAAGACGATGGGTTTCTGGGGGGACATATTCCTGAGCATCAGACTAAAGGACGTCCCGAAGGGCGAGATAGAAAGCAATCGCACCTTCAGGCTTATGGCCGTAGAGGATCTGCTCGGACTTTTCAAGGGGAGGGATAGGCAGAGGCAAAACTTCCTGTACGCCCTCTTGAGGTACCTCAAGCCGGATGTCGTGGTCGATACGGTGAACACGGCAACGGCGATAGCCTACAGGAACATATTCAAAACCATAAACGAGATCTACGGGGAAATAACGAAGGGGGAGGGTATAACCGGCGAGAGGGCTATAGAGATGCTTGAGAGTATCCTCTTGGAGCTGAACATCCCCATCCTGATAAACCACATGATGAACCTCAGGAAAGGACTTGAGGAGGGGAACGTCAAGTTTTACCTAAAGGTGGGGACGACGGGAACGGGGGGTATGGGTTGGAACATACCCTACACCCACGGAGAGGACAAACCCTCAAGGGTGCTTTTAAACAAGAGCGCCATAGCGGGGGCCTCCACCCTTCTGTACCTCCTCATAAACAGGGATGAGATCCCCACCGTGGTAAAGGAGATAAAACCCGCCGCCATGATAGGGTGGAAGAGGATAGGTAAGGGTGAGATAAGTAGAGGTGGAGAACCCATACGCCTGAAAAAACCCGCCCACGTTGAGATATCCACCGGATACGTGCCACGCGTGAACTCGGAGGACACGGGGAGGGTTTTGGAGACGGCCTTCATAGACACGGGGGAGAACGGGGTGTTCTCCCTTGAGGAGTTCCGGGCCATAACCTCTCTGGACCAGATGGAAATGGTGACGGCCGAAGACATAGCCGACGTTGTCCTGCTGGAGATCATGGGTAAGAGCACGGGAAAGGATGTCGTGGGCGCCCTGGAGAGCTCCATACTCGGCTCCTCCTACAGGGGAGGGTATATGAGGGAGGACGCCTTGCACCTCCTTGAGAGGTACCAGAAGGAGTCGGATCTGCCGAGCGTCGCCTTTGAGATACTCGGCCCACCGAGGCTCTCCAAACTCCTGTTTGAGGCGCACATCCTTCGGGAGGTATACGGAACACTTCCAAACCTGATAGCCGCCGATGAGAGGGAAATCTCAAGGAGGATGTGGGAGACCCTTGAGAGAGACGAAACCCTTCTCTCCTATATAACCTCCGTCGGCATAGGTGTTCTCTCCCCCGACGGTAGATTCTTCTACACGGAAAACCTAAAGGTTCCCGGTCTACCCTTTGAGATAGGCTCAGAGGAGGATGTTGAAGAGTGGGCGAAGAAAGGATGGGTTGACACACGTGTTGTTAACGCCAAGAGGTGGAAGAACAGGGCGACGGTGTACTTGGACGGCCTGCACAGAAAATCAAGGGAGCTCAGGAGGGTTCAGGCCTCCTCCCACCACGACCGCATAGGTCTAAACCCCAAGAACCTCAGGGTTGACGAGAGGATCATCCCCGGTGAGCTCGTGAGGTACATCTTCATCCACGAGGACCGGGGCAAGAGGACGAGACCCTATTAGAACACAAGGACGGCCAACCTGTAGGCCAACCAGGAGACGGCAAAGGCCACGGTTATCTGATAAGCGATGGAGAGGGCCGCCCATCTGTTCCCAAACTCTTGCCTTATGGCGGATACCGTGGCGACACAGGGGGTGTACAACAGGATGAACACCATATAGGCAAAGGCCGAGGCGGGTGTCAGTACCCCTCTCAAAACCTCTCCGAGCTTCCCACCGCTCGCGCTGAGATCGAGGGAGGGTAGCCAAAACATTCCGATAAGACCCTTTAGGGTACCCAAAAGGGCGGAGGCGAAACCCTCCGCCAAAGCCCTCAAACCCTCCCAAAGCCCAACGGCCTGGAACGGTTCACCTCCAAGGTAGCTGACGGCCAGACTCCCTATCACCACCTCCTTGGCTATAAAACCCGGTATGAGGGAGCTGATGAGCCTCCAGTCGTTTATACCTATGAGGGAGAACACACCCACCGCCCAGTTTGACAGGAGCTTCAGGAAGTTATCCTCCGGGGAGGGGAAGTTCACCATGAGCCATACGAGGACTACGGCCAGGAGTATCACACCGCCGGCCCCTTCAACAAACCCCATGGTGCGGTTGTAGGCTTGACGGAGTATGACTGAGGCCTTTGGTATCCTGTAGGGTGGTAGCTCAAACACGGCGGCGTTCTCACTCTTCACCACCCTTCCCATGGCGAGAGCCGTGAGCATGGCCACAAGCACCCCTATGAAGTACATCGCCATCACCATGTAAGGAGCAACGTTGGGGAAAAACACGGCGGCGAACAGGACGTGAACCGTCAGACGTGCGCTGCAGTTCATAAAGGGGATTACAAGGGCGGTTTTCAGCCTTTCGGAGAAGTTCTCAAGGGATCTCGTAGAATAAACGGCCGGGACGTTGCAGCCGAAACCGAGAATCAGGGGGACAAAGGCCTTACCGGGTAGACCCGCAAACCTCATGAGGGCGTCCAGTTGAAAGGCCGCCCTGGCCAAAAGGCCGCTCATCTCAAGGAAGCTTATGGCGAGGTATAGGAGGAACAGGACGGGGGCAAAGCTCAGTACCGTCCCCACACCGTTTATTACGCCCTCCACCAGGAAGGATGTCAGGAGCGGGTTCAAACCCAGGGACGCCACCCAACCACCGAGGACCTCCTGAACCAAACCTATGTAATCCACCCAAGGGGCGGAGAGGAGAAAGGTGAACCTGAAGACCAGAAGCGTCAGCAGGGCGAAGAACACGTTCCCCCAAACGGGATGGAGGACGAACCTGTCCACCCGGTCGGTTATGTCAAGGGAGGCCTCTTCCTTTCTCCGCCTGAGGACCCTTTGGGCTATATCCCTTGCACTTTCAAACCTCGCACTCTCTATCTCCAAAAAGAGATCCCTGCCCTTGAACCTCTCCCTTAAGTCCTTCACGGAGTTCAGAATCTCTTTCGGTATATCCGTAGGGGACCACTCACCCGATAGGAGGGCAAGGGACATCCACCTCTTCTCAGGTCTTTTTATAAGCCTTTCAATCTCCCTCGCCGCCCTCTCTATGTCCTCCGGGTACACGACGGCGGGACGTGGAACGGCGAACTTCAGTATGGCCTTCGGTATCTCCCACACGCCTATACCCTTTGTAGCGACCGTGGTTATGACCGGGACACCCAAGACTTCCTCCAAAACCTCGGGATGGACCTCATAACCCCTGCTCTCGGCCTCGTCCACCATGTTCAGGACCACCACCATGGGCCTTCCCATCTCGGCCAACTCCAGGGTGACGTGTAGGTTTCTCTCAAGATGTCCGGTGTCTATCACGTTTACGATCACATCGTACTCCGAGAGGAGTTCCTTGAAGGTTATCTCCTCCTCAAGGTTGTTCGGGAGAATGTCGTAAGTTCCGGGCAGGTCCACCAGCTCAACATCGTACCCCCTGTAGCGTAGGAGGGCGGACACCTTTTCCACCGTAGTACCCGCCCAGTTGCTTATCTTGAGGTCAGAACCGGCCAAGGCGTTTATAAGGGTGCTTTTCCCCGTGTTGGGGTTTCCCACAAAAACGACCTTTAAGGTTTTTCTCTCAGTCGCCATTTTCAAGCGATACTATAACGTACCTCGCGCTCTCCTCCCTTATGGCCACCCTTGTGTTCCCCACGCATATCTCTATGGGTGTTCCCATCAGACCCCTCCGTATCACCCTAACCTTCGCACCGGGGTATATACCTATTGAGATGAGCCTCCTGCGGAAATCCCCGTTCTTGGTAAACCCCGTTATCACACCCTCTCCTTTCAGCTCGCTAAGCTTTACGGCCTTCACGCCGATATTCTAAACCTGATTTATTCAGTCGGGATTAAAACCTTTTGCAAAATCCGGGCAGGGGGGCCTAACGCCCCCCTTGAACCCTTAGAAGAGCAGCTTATCCTTCACCACCTCCTCCCCCGCCCTCACGCGGACCGTGTACACACCCTTGGGGAGTTTGAGGGAGAAGGAGTATCTGCCAGCGGGCAAATACCCCACGCTTTCGCTCTTTACAAGACGACCGGAGGCATCGTACACGTCAAACCCCACGTATCCCGGAGAGGAGAGACGAACCTCTATCCCATCGCCGTGTACCTTTATGGCGTCCTTCTTCTCGGCGACCCTCTCGCTCTCACCCGTTGCGAAGTTCGTAAAGAACATCACGAATCCGTCCTCGGCTCCCGCCACACCGTTCGTCGCCACGGGGGATACCCCTGCGAAGTTGGCACCGTCCGCGGTCCAACCGGCCAGGTAGGCGTCCCCGTTTCCACCCGGAAGGAATATAAATCCGTCAACGTCGGCCTGATCGTTTGCACTGGCACTTGAGCCTATGCGGTAATATCTGGATACGCTGAGCGTGGTTATATCTATCTTGGTGTAGAACAGGTCTATACCTCCAAGCGTTCCGAACGCCTGATCCGGGGGTTGACCGAGGAAGGTGTTTGCATCCGTGATCCCGTAGACGTAAAGAACCCGCGTTGTGGGGTCGTAGTGCGCTCCCATGACGTCTTCGTTTGTCCCGTCCCCTGCGAGGACGAAGGCGTTAAATCCCATAATACCCGTGCTGGGAGGTGTGCCAAAGAGTATCTCGCTCACAAAGGCATCGTTATCGCTGTTCCCAGGGGCGCTCATGCCTATAACGGGAACACCTCCTCCTAAGAAACCGTTCTCCGCCGTCGTGAACCCGCCGAAGACCAAGGACCATACACCGATGTTGTTGTCGTAATACACCTGTGGAGCGCTCCTCGCGAGCTCTATGCTGGAGTTCGTGTTCCCACCTAAGAGGATTACCGGGCCTACAGTTCCCATCGGGTCCCATACGAGGGCGTAGGCGTCAAGGGATCCCATCGTTCCGAAGTTCGCAGGGACGCCGCACGCACCACCGTTTGTGAAGGAGGAACCTCCGGCGGTCGCTCCCACCACGGCTATCTGTCCGGCATCCTGGCTCCCGTCCAAGAAGTACTTGCTGTCAAAGACCATGTCGTTCTGAGGGCTTGCCACTACAAACCCCCCTATGGACGCGGGGTTTAGGGTGTTGTCTATGTAGAAGACGACGACGTCCCACAGACCCGCCTGTCCACATATGGGAAGGTTGTTGAAGCTCCCACCCATGCTCGTTGAGCCTATTACGGCGATGTAGTTTCCCCACATCTTGATGAACTCCACGCTCTGGGCGCTTTCATCCCCGTATATGTTGAGACCGGCGTTGTAAGAGCCTATCAGGGTCACGACCTGGGGCTGGAGGTTCGTGTTGAGCTTCATTATGAGAATGTCGCTGTTCCCTCCGGCGTTGTGGTAGTAGGTCTGAACACCGCTCCACCCCTGTCCGAAGGTGTTGTCAAACGTGGTTCCGACGGCGTACAGATACGTCCCGTCCGACGTTATGTCAACGAGGTAATCGTGGTTGGATGAGGCGAAGACGCTGACGGCGAGGATGTCAAGGGTGGGTGAGAGCTTTAATGCAAAGGCATCTCTCTGCCCCCCACTTCCGTAGAGTGTGCCTCCGAATCCAACCGCATCGGTCGTCGCACCTACGGCGTATATGTGTCCCGTGTTGGCATCCCTGTATATGGCGTCTACGTTGTCAAAGCCACCCGAGGACGAGCCTATAAGCGTCCAGGAGACAGTGGGGTCTATGACGAGGGTCCTGCTCCTGTCGTACTCGGCGAGCTTGAACTTTATGCTCCTGCCCTCGCGCACCACCTTCAGGGGCACCTCACGGCTTCCCTGGTAGGCCTTGAAGTCCTTGAGGGTGAGGCCCTCATCCGCCGTGATGGTTATGTCCTCGGGATTCGCTCCGGGTCTGACGAAGAACTGGATCTCAAGTCCGTTCTGCAGGTGGGTGAGGACGACGTCTATGTTGGGCCAGACCTCCTTTAGCATCACCTGAGAGTAGGTGGGCTGGTCCTCGGCCACGACCTCACCGTAGTAGTTGAAGGTGGCCTCGGCCCTCCTCAGGGGTACTATCTCCCTCGGCTTTGAGCCGAAGCTCAACCTCTTACCGGCGGCCAGAACGCTCCCGTCCTTTAGAACTGCGACGTTGGACGGGAAGGACCCGAAGGCCACCTCATCCGCCATAAACCCAGCGTTCCTTACGAAGAATGCTGCGAGCATCCCCATCATGACACGGAAATTATAACATGCCGATTTTCAGGATTCAACCTGACCCTTTACCCTCTCCCTCAGAACGGAAAGCACCTCCTCGGCATGACCGGAGGGGTTGACCTTCGGCCACACCGCCACTATCCTCCCCTCGGGATCTATCAAAACCGTACTCCTTATCACCCCCTCGTATTCCTTGCCGTACATCTTCTTTTTGCCCCAAGCACCGTAGGTTTTCAGAACCCTCGCTTCCGGGTCGCTCAGGAGTTTTACGTTCAAACCGTACTTCCGTTTGAACCTCACGTGGCTCTCAGGTGGGTCCGGACTGATCCCTATGACTACGGCCCCCAACCTATCAAACTCCCCGCGCATTTCCGTGAAGCCCTTGGCCTCAACCGTGCATCCCGGCGTGTTGTCCTTGGGGTAAAAGTAGAGGACGACCCATTTTCCCCTGTATTCGGAGAGCCTTACGTCCTTTCCATCCTCGTCCTTGAGTATGAAGTCCGGCGCCCTGTCTCCCACCTTAACCCTCAGCATACCAATATTATAGGGTTGAGGGCAAACCTCCCACGGGGTCCTCTATCGTTCGTATTGAGGGGTTTCAATCCCTTATAGGTAGGCTTCAAACTAAACATGCACATCATAACGGCCACGAGCAACCGCAGTTTCAATCCCTTATAGGTAGGCTTCAAACCCAGACCACGAAATATGCCGTGATGACCTACCTGTCGTTTCAATCCCTTATAGGTAGGCTTCAAACTACGTGGTTTCGTCCTGTCTCATCTTTGCGGGGGTGAGTTTCAATCCCTTATAGGTAGGCTTCAAACCGGGGGAAGCCGAAGGACGGACAGGGCGAACCCCCGTTGTTTCAATCCCTTATAGGTAGGCTTCAAACGCGAGGCGGATGCACAAACTAACCATTTTGCCCCCTGTTTCAATCCCTTATAGGTAGGCTTCAAACGCGATGAAATGTCCCGCATTTTCTGTCAGCCAGTCCGTTTCAATCCCTTATAGGTAGGCTTCAAACCCGGCCCCCACGTCCACCTTACGGTCGCCTACAGGGTGTTTCAATCCCTTATAGGTAGGCTTCAAACCCACGCAGCATTTTATTGTTAGGATTTAAATTCTCGTCGTTTCAATCCCTTATAGGTAGGCTTCAAACAAGAGGAGGGGGACGGTGAGAATAAGAAGGTGGGCCGGTTTCAATCCCTTATAGGTAGGCTTCAAACCGGGACATATCGCACGCATAATAGCAGACGAGCTCAAGTTTCAATCCCTTATAGGTAGGCTTCAAACGCCAGCAGCCGTGGGCGTGGCCGTGTTATGTTGACATGTTTCAATCCCTTATAGGTAGGCTTCAAACCTGGAGGAAACACCCCGTGAAGGGAACACCAGAGTGGCAGTTTCAATCCCTTATAGGTAGGCTTCAAACGTGGGACCCCGTAGAAAAAGTTCTCCCGCAGATACTCGTTTCAATCCCTTATAGGTAGGCTTCAAACCCGAGGACGGTGCTTTCACCGTCCTCATAAGGCAGAAAAGTTTCAATCCCTTATAGGTAGGCTTCAAACCATACTGAAAGAGATTCTCGCTGGAATTCGTGATTTCCGTTTCAATCCCTTATAGGTAGGCTTCAAACTAAGAAACATAATTATTGCAGTCCCACGGGGACACGGGTTTCAATCCCTTATAGGTAGGCTTCAAACCCACGTGATGCGGTAAGTACCCTTCTGTGGTGCAGTGGTTTCAATCCCTTATAGGTAGGCTTCAAACCCGTCTCCCATCCCACCCTCTAAACTCAATTGTCATGCGGAACTACCGGGTATTATAAGGGCGGGAAAACGAAGGTGTATGTTCGTAAACCTCCAATCCTGCGCGAAAGCCGGGGGGTTTGCGAAGTGGGTGTGAATGCCTGTGGCCA
>JALWZG010000073.1 GCA_027002825.1 Caldifarciminota bacterium | reverse complement strand
ATGGCCGACCCCGAAATCATCCTCCGGATAATGGACGCCGTCACCATCCCCGTAATGGCCAAGGTGCGCATAGGCCACTTCGTTGAGGCCCAGATATTGGAGGAGTTGGGGGTGGACTTCATAGACGAGAGCGAGGTCTTAACACCGGCCGACGAGGAGAACCACATAGACAAGCACCCCTTCAACGTACCCTTCGTATGCGGGGCTAGGGACCTCGGTGAGGCCCTCCGTCGCATAGCCGAGGGGGCCGCCATGATAAGGACCAAGGGGGAGGCCGGTACGGGGAACGTCGTTGAGGCCGTCCGGCACATGCGCCGCATAAACCGCCAGATAAGGGAGCTTACCACCAAGGACCCGGAGGAGCTGTACACGGCCGCCAAGGAGCTGAAGGCCCCCTACGAGCTGGTCAAGTACGTGGCGGAACACGGACGCCTCCCCGTCCCCAACTTCGCCGCCGGTGGCATAGCAACGCCCGCCGACGCCGCCCTGATGATGCAACTGGGGGCCGAGGCCGTGTTCGTCGGTAGCGGCATATTCAAGTCCTCCAACCCCCGCCGCATGGCCGCGGCCATAGTTGAGGCCGTGGCGTACTACGACAACCCCAAGGTTCTGGCCCGGATCTCCCGCGGTCTCGGTGAGCCGATGAGGGGTATAGACGTGCATTCACTCTCGGAATCCGACCTGCTTCAGACGAGGGGTTGGTGATGAGGATCGTAGTGGCCAACCAGAAGGGCGGTGTGGGTAAGACCACGACGGCCGTAAACCTGTCCGCCGCCCTTGCCCTGATGGGAGACAGGGTCCTGCTCGTGGACGGGGATTCCCAGGCGAACGCCAGCCTCGGTGTCGGACTTATAAACAAGGTCCCCAACCTATACCACGTCCTGATAGGCGAGGTCCCACTTGAAAAGGCCGTCTATCCCACGTCGGTCAAGAACCTGTTCTGCGTCCCGTCCTCTCCGGACCTCATAGGGGTTGACGCCGAGCTTAAGGGAAACGGCGATTGGGAGTACCGCCTCAGGAACGTTCTGAGAGGGACCAACTACGACTGGATCATAATAGACACCCCCCCTTCCCTCGGCACGCTGACCATCCTGGCGCTCACGGCGGCCGACAAGGTGATAATTCCCGTTCAGGCCGAGTATTACGCCTTGGAGGGGCTGGGTCAGCTCTTGGAGACCTTGAAGTACGTGATAAACCTCCTCAACCCACGCCTGGAACTCATGGGCGTCTTGGTGGCCATGTACGACAGGAGGATAAGGCTTTCAAAGGAGGTTTACGAGGAGCTGCGTAGGTACTTCGGTGATAAGCTCTTCAAGTCCGTCATACCCAGGAACGTCAAACTCGCCGAGGCCCCCAGTTTTGGCAAGCCCGGTGTCGTCTACGATCCGACGTCCAAGGGCTCCATCGCTTACATGCAACTGGCAAAGGAGATAAGGGATGCCAAGGCAAAGTCGTTTAGGAAGGGGGCTTGAGGCCATATTCAGTCAGAGGGTTGAGCCGAGTGTTCAGAAGCTCCTACCGGTGGACGAGATCACCCCCAACCCCTACCAGCCGAGGAAACAGTTCAACGAGGATTCCCTCAAAAGGTTGGCCGATTCCATAAAGAAACACGGTGTGTTGCAACCCATAGTGGTAAGGGAGAGGGACGGGAGGTTTGAAATAGTCGCCGGGGAGAGGAGGTGGAGGGCGGCAAAACTGGCCGGGTTGGACCGTGTCCCAGCCATCATCAGGGAGATAAAGAGTGAGGACGAAATGCTCGTCTTCGCCCTCATAGAGAACCTTGAGAGGGAGGACCTCTCCCCCGTTGATAAGGCCCTGGCCATAAAGAAGCTGAAGGAGGAGTTCAAGGCCACGGACCAGGAGATCGGACGTATCATCGGTAAGAGCAGGAGCGCAATAACGAACACACTGAGGCTGTTGGAGCTGCCGCAGGAGGTTCTGGACATGCTCGCCGAGGGACTCATAAGTGAGGGACACGCCAGGGTGCTTCTGAGACTCAAGGACAGGCGTGAGATGGTCAGATGGGCCAGAAAGGTGGCTGAGGAGGGCCTAACCGTAAGGTCGCTTGAGAGGATGCTCTCCACGGGTGGAGAGGAGGAATGGGTTAGGGAATTTCAGGAAAGGATAAGGGAGCGGGGTTTGAGGGGTAGGATCAAAAGGGGTAAGAGGGGGTTGACGCTTGAGATAAAGTTCAGGACGAGGGAGGAACTGGAGGAGTTTTTGAGCAGGATATGAACTACAGGATCGCCCCTTCAATCATAGCGGCGGATTGGAGCAGGTTTGAGGAGGAGATGGAAAAGGCCAAGATGGGTGATTTCGTACACGTGGACGTCATGGACGGACACTTCGTACCCAACATAACCCTCGGCCCTGACGTGGCGAAGGCCCTGTACAGGGCTACGGGGAAACCCCTTGACGTACACCTGATGTTGACACATCCCGACGCGTACATCGGGAGGTTTTTCTTTGAGGGTGTTTTCAGAATAACCGTGCATTACGAGAGCGCTGCCATCCTGACGTACACCTTCAACAGGATCAGGGAGGCGGGTATAAAGGTCGGAGTGGCCATCTCCCCGGATACCCCCGCCGAGAGGGTTTTCAAGCTCCTCCCTCGGGTGGACCAGGTGTTGGTCATGACCGTTTATCCGGGGTTTTCCGGTCAAAGGATGCTTGAGTGGGTCCTGCCCAAGGTGGAAACCCTCCACAGGTTCAGGGAGGAGATGGGTTTGCGTTTCACCATAACCGTAGACGGGGGGGTAAACGTGGAGAACCTGAAAAAAATAGGTCCCGCCGACGAGGTGGTCATGGGGTCGGCATTTTTTGGTGGCAGAATGCAAGTGGGAAAATTTACCACTTAAACCCCAAGCACCCATCACGTGCGGAGTTCCCACCGGCGAGGCGGGGGAGTGTTTCACCTCAATAATATCCACCCTTGAACCGCACCCTCGTAGGTCTCCTGAAACTCCACAAGCTGGGCCCTGTCTTTTCGTTTGTGGACGGGTTTGAGGAGAGGGGGAACTCCATAGTTTTCAGGTGTAAGAACGAGATACTGGCCAAGATGCTCCAGGAGAGGTTCGCATCCGAGATAAGGGAGATTGAGGAGAGGTTGGGCATAACCGTAACCTTCACCTATCCCAAATCCCCGGAGAGGGTCTTCAAGGAAAGCTTTGAGAACTTCTTTTACGGAAAGGAGAACGAGTTCACGGTGGCGGCCCTGAGGAGTGTGGCCCTGGGAAACGGGAACATACCATGGGTTTTCCTGGTGGGGGATTCCGGTATGGGGAAAACCCACCTCTTGAAGGCCACGGCGAACCTCGTGAACTTCACCGGCCGAAAGGCCGTATACATGACCTCCGGTAGTCTGACGGATTTCCTCGTGGCGACCTTTAGGGGGGAGCGGAGGGAGCCTCTACCCCTGAAAGAGGCCGATGTGATCCTCATAGACGACGTTCACGCCCTCGGTAGGAAGACCTTTGCCCTTGAATACCTGAGCCGCTTACTCGACAGGGCAAAGACGAGGCGAAAGGTCGTGGTCATGGCGTCCGAGATGGGGCCCAAGAGGTTTAGGGTGTCCGCGGGGTTCAGGAACAGGGTGCTTTCCAACCTCGTCCTGTACATCCACCCCTACCCCGAACACATCAGGAAGAAGATACTCCTTCACAGGCTTGGATTCCACGGTATAAACCTCCCCCCCAAGTACATCTCCTATGCCGTCAAGCGTGTGGAGAATCCGGGTGGACTCGTGGGCGTAGTCGTCAGGGTCCGTGCCCACATGGACGTTTACGGAGGTATACCCGATTACGGGACCTTCAAATCCCTCATCTCGGATCTGGCGCAGGAGGAGAGGGTTGACGTCTTCTCCCTCTTCGGCGTGAACCCGTCCAGCAGGAGGAAGGGCAAAAACTTTTACCTCGCCGTGTACGCCATGAAGATGCTCGGATACGGTGCGCTTGAGATAGCGGAGGCGGTGGGATGTTCAAGGGCGAGCGTGTACAACTACCTGAAACGTGCAAAGGAGGTGCTGAAAAACGACGTAGATGCCGAAAGGTATTTCAAAACCCGTATGGGGTTGCTGAAGAGGTCCTTGCTTTAGAATAGTCCCCCTTGAAGAGGTTGGAGTGGAAGGATCTGCTCTCCTATGACGTGTTCCTCTGCGATATGGACGGTGTGCTGTACAGGGGAAGCAGCGTGATCCCGGAGAACGTGGATGTGTTGTTGCACCTGCAGAGGCTTGGGAAAAGGATAAGGTTTCTGACCAACAACTCAACCCGCACCCCTTCACAATACAGGGAGAGACTTGCGGGCATGGGCTTTGACGTGGGTGAAGGAGATGTTATAACCAGCGGTGTCGCGACGGCGCGATTTTTAAAAGGGGAAGGGATAAGGAGGGTTTACGTCGTCGGTTCACCCGCCCTGAGGGAGGTTATCAGGGCGGAGGGGGTAAAGGTCACCCACAGAACACCTGAGGCCGTCGTGGTGGGTATGGATCCCAACTTCAACTACGTTAAGTTGAAACGTGCGGCATCCCACGTGTACACGGGTGCGCTTTTCATAGGGACGAATCCCGATACCTCATTACCCGTAGAGGACGGCGTGCTTCCGGGTGCGGGGGCGATGCTCTCCGCCATCTCCTCCGCGTCGGGCAGGGATCCCGATCTGGTGATCGGAAAACCGAATCCCCGGATCTTTGAGATGGCGACGTACGACCTCAGGGGTTCAAAGGTCCTCGTGATAGGGGATAGGTTGAACACGGACGTGTTGGGGGGGAGAAGGGCGGGTTTTGATACCCTCCTCGTCCTGACGGGTGTGCATACACTCGTAGACGTGGAAAGGTTATCGCTCAAACCCACGTATTGGGTTGAGAACCTGAAGGCCGTATGGCAAGGCCCGTCAACGTTGCGGCTTTAAAATCCACTGTCGTGAAGAGGGTTTTGATCTTACCCTTTGTGATGGCGTTTTCCGGGGGGTGTTTTTTCGGGACATTCCAGACCGCCCAGCCCGTAAGACCCGGTGAGATGGACTTTGGGCTTTACGCCAACTTCCCGGCCTATATATCGCCGGAGGCAAGAAACGCCGCCCTGTACGGGGATCAGGCGGTAGTCCCCACGTTCGGGGGTTTTTGGGGAATAGGCGCCATGAGGAATCTAACCGTGGGACTTACGGCGGGATTCCTCGGCCTGGGTCCCTACGCCAAATGGACGTTTTACAAGCACAGGAGGTACCACTTCTACTCCTCACTTATCCCCAAGCTTTACATAGACCCCTTCTCCACGACGAATCTGACCCCGGAGGTGGACGTGGTAATAGGCGGAAAGGCCAACAGGAATTTCTCCTGGTACTTCTCCTACCAGCTGTTGTACTCCCTTACGGGGGAGAAGGACAGCCCCCTCTTAGGTGTTGAACCGGTGAAGATACCGGGAAGTTTCAGGAGGTTCCCCTACCTACACCAGTACGCGGCCGTGGGCCTGGACCTGGTCGGAAACTTCAAGGGGAAAAAGGGCGACATCCCCTACGGTCTGAGGATGGAGTTGGGCGTTTCATACTACTACTATGATGGTAAGTATTACCCCTTCCTGAACTTCGGTATAGCCCTAACCGGAGGGACGGCCCTCGGATGTCTGAGCCTGGCCGCCCAAAACCCTCAGTGCTGTTTCTACGGCTCACTCCTGGCCTACGATCTGATGCTCAGGGCGTACAGAACACCGGTTGAGGACGAAAAGAAGAAGCCGGACAAAGAGGTGGGCGAAGAGAAGAGGGAGAAGTGATCAGAGGTTGAACACCTCCCTCCACGTGGAGAGCGTGATGAGCTCAAATGCGTGCAGGTACCTGAAACCCCGTCCCTCCATCACGTCCTTTAAGGTGTCCTCTATCTCGCCTTTTGGTAGGATCTCAAGGACGAGGGGATCGCGGGAGGCCTTGAGGAGCTCCCCTTTTAACTCCGTCTGTAGCCATCCCTTTATGGGCGCCCCGAAGCCGGCCTTTTTCCTGTAAAGCACCTTTTTGGGTAGGACGCCTTCAAGGGCCCTCTTCAGGATCCTTTTTCCGTCAAAGAAACCCACCTTGTACCTTGACGGGATGCTCAGCGCCAACCTCAGCGTGTCGTTGGAGAGCATGGGAACTCTCACCTCAAGGCCGTGGGCCATGGACGTCTTGTCCGTGTACAGCAGGTTGTGTTCGGGTAAGAAGTACATCACGTCAAAGAGTATGGCGGAGTCCAACGGGTCATCCACCTTCGGAAACCTTCCGCACATCTCCTCAAACACCTCCTCAAAAACCCTGAAATAACTCATCCAGACCAGGTAGTTGCGGGGAAAGGGATGGGAGAGGGCGGACTTGAACTTTTTGAGATCCCGCGCCAACCTCCCCAACCTGCCGTTCCCAAAGGGCAGATCGGGTGTGAACCTCAGAACCTTTAAGAGGGGGGAGAGGAGTAAGGCCCTGTACCTCGGATATCCACCCCAGAGCTCGTCCCCTCCCGTACCCGTCAAAACCACCTTTATACCGTGGTCCCTGGCACCCTTTGAGAGGAAGAAGTTTGATATGGCCGCACCGTCGCCTATAGGCTCTTCAAGGTGCCAAACGACCCTTTTAAAGGCCTCCCTCTCAAACGAGACCTCAACGGGCGTGAGTTTGTGTCCGAAAAGCGCGGCCACCTCCCTCGCGTACCTCTCCTCGGACTCAAATATCTCCCTCTTCATGACCCCCCTTTCAAAGACGAGCGTGAAAGCCCTGAGGTTTTTGGGGGTCAGGGCGGCGACGGCCGATGAATCAACACCACCGCTCAGGAAAAGACCCACCTCAACGTCGGCCACCATCTGATCCCTCACGCTTTTGGAAAGGGTGTGCAGTATTTGGTCCTCGTCCGGGGTTGAAGGTGCGTAATCCCCAAGGGGATCGTAAAACCTACCCACGGAGATCTCGCCGTTTTCCCATACCAGATAATGTCCGGGAGGGAGTTTGTGTATACCCCGAAAGGCGGTCTCCGGGTAGGGGTTCCACAGGAACGTCAGGTGGAACTTCAACGCCCTCAGGTTCACATCCCTTCCCACCCACGGCAGGGCCAACAGAGCCTTTATCTCCGAGGAAAAGGCGAACCTCCCACCCCTTTTTGTCCAGTAGACGGGCTTAACGCCGAAACGGTCCCTCGCAACGAGCAGGCGCCTACCGTCCCAGAAGCCGAAGGCGAACATACCGTCAAGGAGCTCCAACCCACTTATCCCCCACACCTTCAGAACGTTGAACAGGACCTCCGTGTCCGACCTGCTCCTGAAGAGTACACCCTCTCCCTCCAACCTCCTCCTCAGCTCCTTGAAGTTGTATATCTCACCGTTGTAAACGAGCGCCCTTTCCCCATCCGTCCAGGGTTGTCTTCCACCCTTCAGGTCTATTATGGCCAACCTGCAATGTCCTAAAACCACGTTATCCCCCCTCCACACCCCCCAACCGTCCGGACCCCTGTGTCCGATCAGGTGTACGGGAGGGTCGTCGGTTCTACCTATTTCTCCGAATATGCCACACATCTACCCCTTAAGCGTTGCTATAAGACCCATGAGGGCCGAGGCGATCATCCAGAGGAAGACGGGAAAGACGGCGGGTAGACTGCCTATGAACATGGCATCCCCAAGGATATAGGTCGTTATTACCACACAACCTATGAGCCACTTCTTGGTGATCTCACTACCCCACAGGAGGAAAAGGTTGTAGTACACGATGAAAACCATGAAGACGTCCAGGAGGATGAAGACGATGTAGGGCGAGAGGGTTTTGAAGATGCCCACGACGTTGGGTATGGAAACCGTAGCGGCGGTAATACCCACCACGAAGAGGAGGACCAGGGCAACGCGCACACCCGTCAAACGGTATCCCAAGGATTGAAAGTAAAAGATGTACCTGAAGTTGCTCACGAAGAAAAAGAACCTGGCCATTATGTAAGCGAGGAGGCCCACGAAAGGTAGGATTATTTTGGATTGGGAGGGATCGTAATGTGTCAGCGTAAAACCTATACCCTGAAACACGAAGGCTATACCCATGGTGAAGTAGAACTGCCCGCGTACGTTGTCCAAACCCAGCTCCTTGAAGGCCTTGTAAAACCAGAGGAAGGCCACAAGGAAGAGCTGAACGGCGAGCAGGTGTACGGCGAGGTGTGGAGTCGTGAACATCGCCCCTATCACCGTTAGAACCGACAAAATCAAAAGGATTACTCCCCAAATCCGCATAGGCAGATTATTATAAAGCAGCCCGCAGGTCCCTTGCGGCCTTAGAATCCCTTGGATGTTTTTAATGGTGGTAGCCTTGGACACCCTCCTTTTGGACTCGCTTTGGAAGACGGCGAGAAAGTGGAGGGCCGGGGAAAACGTGGAAAAGGTTGATTCGGCAAGGGGCAGAATCATAAACATGGGTGAAGAAGCCGTTGAGTACATCGTCCTCAAGTACCTGCCCAAGGATGACCGCTTTTCAACCAGGGCAATAAGGGACATATGCCTTAAGGTGCCGGACATGTGTGGGTCGGCCGTGCGAAAGGTTCTGGAAAGTGGGGACACGATAGCCCTGAAAAACGCCCTGTACGTCGCATCGGAGGTTGAGCTGAGGGAAACCGAACCCGCCCTGATAAGCCTGCTGAAGACTAAGAAGGACAAGAGGTGGAGGGCAAGGGTGCTGCGCGCTTTGTACAAGTCGGGGAGTGGGAAGGCGTGTCCCACGGTTGAGGGGTTTGTGGAACACCCGTACGTTTACGTCAGGATGAGGGCGATCCTGTTCCTGGGTGAAAAGAGGTGTAAGGGGGCAAAGCGACACCTGTGGAGGGCTTTGAACGACGATTACTTCATGGTCAGGGACGCGGGTAGGAGGTACCTGGCGGAGATGGGTTTCAGCCGTTTGGAGTTTGAGGGGTACGTGGGCAAGGTTAGGAAAATAGAGCTCCTGAAGCTACTGTCGGAGAGGTGTCCCGACCTAAACCTGCTGTTCCTCGTAAAACCCGAAAACCCCTTTGAAAGGTACTGGTACGGCAGGGCGAAGTGCAGGTGATCACTCCCATCCCTTGTATACGACTTCAACGTCCTCGGGTATTTTGAAGTTCACAACGTAATCCGGTACCCCACCTTCCCCCACCACGGAAACCCCGTAATAATCGTAGGACTCCGTGGAGTTTGCGGCCGTGATCTCAACCCTGTCGGGAAACCGGAAACCCCTGTACACCTCCTTGAACTCCCCGTACCTCACGCGCAGGACCTCCTCACCCCTTACACCGTATCCTATGTACTCTCGCACGCTTCCCCCCACCGACTTGATCACGGCCTTTACACCCATATCCGGATGTTTGTAGGTTTTTATAACCGTATCACCCGTTGTATCCTCCCCCTCCAGGACAAACCCCAACCTCAAAAGGTTCTCGGCGTTGAAGGAGAACAGGCCGTCCGTAAAGACGTAGTGATGGCGTATCTTAAAGGCCTTTTTGTGGTCGGGATAGTATATGACGAGGGTTTCGGGTAGGATCAGCATTATCTGGTTCACCGGCTTTATCACCTTGTAGACCACCTTTTCCCCGGGTTTTACGTAAAAATATCCCAAAACGGTGTCCTCACCCCTTTTTACAAAAGCGCCCGACACCCAGAGGGTGTCGGGCAGGTATACTGAGAGTAGCACCGCCATATCAGTACGTGGAACCTGCCGCTCCTGCTGTGGCGCATGTGCCGAATAAGCAGCAGGCGTACGCGCCCACGTAGAGCAGGTTGCCCAACACACATCCTATCACGGCGTTCTTCACCTGGACGCTCTTCCCCTTCCTCTTATAACAGTCGGTGTAGACGGCCACGTACTCCGGACTTTTACCGAGTAGGTTGGAGGCGGGTGGATCGGGTTCAAGGACGTAGGCCGCACCCACACCTAAGAGTCCGAGGAAGAAGCCGGCGGCTATCCAGAGGACCTTGTTCACGTCCGCCTCGGCGTCCATCTCCGCCTGCATACAGGCGCGCTGCGCGCTCTGCGCCTGCACCATTACCGGGGAAGCTACTACGGCAAAAGTTCCCAGACTCAGAGCCAAGATCCTCATGCTTTACCTCCTTGTTAACCCTGTATTATAGAGCTGTAGTCGTGGAATCCGCCATACAATTGCAGGAGCGCTTGCAAGCCGAAGAGAGGTTTATGCGTCTGGCCTTGGAGCTGGCGGAGCTGGGGAGGGGTTTTACCTCCCCCAACCCTTTGGTCGGGGCCGTCATAACACGGGGTGATAGGATCGTGGGTGTGGGTTATCACAGGAGGTACGGTGAAAAACACGCCGAGGTGAGGGCTATTGAGGACGCCGGCGGGGCGACAAGGGGTGCTACCATGTACGTCACCCTTGAACCCCATCCCTTTCACGGACATCAGCCACCCTGCACGGAAGCCGTAATATCGGCCGGGATAAGGAGGGTTGTGATAGGGGCCCTCGATCCCAATCCGAGAGTGAGGGGGAGGGGGGTGAAAAGGCTGAAGGAGGCCGGTTTGGACGTGGTCGTGGGCGTTCTTGAGGAGGAGGTAAGGGAGCAGAACGAGGTTTTCTTCACGTTTCACGAAAAAGGACGTCCCTTTGTTGTCCTGAAACTCGCCCAGACCTTGGACGGCAGGATAGGGGACAGGTTGGGGAACTCCAAGTGGATAACCTCCGAGGAGGCGAGGAGAAGGGTTCACCTCCTGAGGTCGTACTACGATGCCGTCCTGATAGGGGCGGGGACGCTGAGAAAAGACGATCCCCTCCTTACCGTCAGGCACGTGTACACGGAGAGGCAACCCCTAAGGGTTGTTCTGACCCGCTCCGGTAGGCTTCCCCCGGTCAGGAGGGTTTACAACACGGACGCACCAACCCTTGTCCTGCACGTAAACCCCTTAAACGTCACCCTGCCGGAGAACGTGAAGAGGGTGCGCTTTTCGGGGGACCTGGAGGAGGCCCTTGGTATCCTCAGGGATATGTCCATAACCTCCGTGATGGTGGAGGGTGGTGGTGAGGTGTTCACACGTTTTTTGAAGGCCGGACTCTTTGACAGGGTCTACGCCTTCGTGGCGCCGAAGCTTCTGGGTGAGGGTGTTCCCCCCTTCCTTGGGGGTTTGGAGGTTGATTCCGCCCTACGGCTGAAGGTGAAAGGGGTGGAGATCCTCGGAGAGGACGTCCTCATAACCCTGAAACCGCCTTAGAATGAACGGAGATGAAAGGCGGTAAGTTCTGGGCGTTGCACATGTTGGCGGGCTTTTTCCTGTTCTTCCTCCTCTTCGCCCACATATCCCTGATGCACTTCTCGGCGGGTGCGGTAATGCCGATCGAGGACCCTTCCAACCCCCTCAACTGGGTCAACGTGCTTCAGAGGTCCAAGGAACTCGTCATGACGGTCGTGTACACCCTCTTCGTGGGTCTGGGCCTCTACCACGGGTTTTACGGTCTTTTCGGCGTTCTGAGCGAGATAAACACCCTCAGACCCTTTAGGAAGGCCATCAAATCGGCGCTCATAGCCCTTGGAGTTGTGCTGTTCGCCTACGGAACGTTTACGGCATGGTATGGTTACTTTACGCTCTGAGCGACCCCCTCGCCATAACCCCACAGGGGATTGACACCCTGAAGGGAAAGGTCCTCCTGTTGGACGTCAGGAATGAGAGCTTTAGAGAGGAGGCGGAGGTGGAGGCGGATTACGTCCTACCCTTTTGGGACATCCTGGAAGGGGCGAATCCCCCTGAGGGGTATGACTTTTACATAACGGTATGCTCCTGTCCCAGAGGTGGGATAGCAAGAAGGGCCGCCCTCATCCTGAGGGAGAGGGGGTTTAAGGCCTACTACCTCTGGAGGAACGATGGGTAGGGAGTGGAAGGTGAGGCGTATAAGGTACCTCGTGTTCCACAGGGCGTCCTCGCACATGGAGGAGCTCCTCGGTCGCTCCCTCGCGGGTTTAGACCTCAAATCCCTGGATGAAGGGGATTTGGATGCGATACTTGAGGTCGTCTCCCTACACGACAGGGAGTTGGAGGAGTACGTGTTCAAGGGCAAATCACCCCCTGAGGGAGTGAGGAGGGGACTGGAAATACTGGGCTTGAGGACGCCCTGAACGGTCGCGTTCGCTCCTTAGAATACGCCCCTATGATGCCGATACTTCTGGCATTGGATTTGCGAGAGAACGTTTACTTCAGATACGAACCCCTGAGTAAGGTGTGGGAAACCCTAAAGGAGACCGTAAGGGAAAACGATACGCTCTCAAAACACCTCGGCGGGAACACCTACCTGTACATAGGCCACTCCTTTCACGATACCGTGGTCGGAAAATCCGGGGCCAGGGCGAAAAACCTGACCGGTGCGCTCTTCCTCACGTGGGGATCGGTCATAACGTGCTGTGGAGGGGGTGTGTGTTTTCTGGGCTTCTCTCAGGGTGATCCCTCCCTGGTCCTCAAGGGTTTTTCGTGTATGGCGTTGGGTATGCTGCCATCCTGCCTCGGAGGGTACTTACTCCTCTCCCCCGTGAAAACCTCCTATGTGGTATCCGTGAGGGTTGAGGAGGTGAACGGCCAGAAGTACCTGAGGATAGAGACGGATCACAACACGTCCAGACTCTTCCTCGCGGGTAGACTTCTGAAGGACTGGACCATCTTCCGTTTGGAACACGGCATAAAGAAGATCAGGCTGAGCTACACCACCGCCCTGACCGACGAGGAGAACCTGATCAAGGGAATGGGCAGGGGTCAGTGGATGATCCCGCTCCCCTTGAAGGCCGGAGAGATCTACAAGCTGTACACCCCGGACGCCACGTACGAGATAACCTACACGGACGGGAAGATAGTGATCCTGAAGACCACTGGCAACTTCCAAACGGCTGGCTTTTAGGTGAGGCGAAGGGGCAGGTCTGCGCTGTACACCTATCTCCTGTTCCTCTTTCTCTTCAAACTCTGGACGACCGTTTGGGCCTTTTCCACCGATTATCCCATCTTCACATCGGATGCCAAGGAGTACATAACGATAGCCAGAAATTTGATCGAACACGGCGCTTTCTCCTCCGATACCTCCCCCCCGTTTAGACACGATGTCATACGCGTTCCCATCTATCCCCTACTCCTCACCGTCCTTCCGCCGAAAGTCCTCCTCCTCTTGCAGAACGTACTTGTCGTCCTGTCCTCGCTCGTCCTCTTCAAGAGGGGGATGAAGGTGGAGGGCACCCTTTTGCTGCTTTCCCCTACCCTATCCGTATTCTCCAACCAAAACCTCACAGAGGGACTTTACGCCCCCCTTATGGTGTTTCTCCTCATGTACAGGGGTGTACTTTGGGGTGCGCTTTGGGGTTTTATGGCCCTTCTGAGGCAGGCGACACTCGTCCTGTTTCCCCCTGTTGCCCTTGTGCTGTTCTGGAGGAGGTGGAGAATGGCGTTTCTACACCTAATCTCCTTTTCCCTCCCCGTTCTGGCGTGGGCTTACCTGAACTACGTGATGGGACACGTGTTTACGCCCTCGGCCGGGTTCAGCACCACCCTCCTCGTGTACTTGGTGGGCAGGTTTTCCGATATTTCCAACGTCATCTCCCACGAGGGCTTTTCCCACCTGGGGGATTGGATAAGGGTGGTCAACTCCAAGGTTCTATCCGAGATCCTGGAACATCCCGTTCAGGCCGCCTTCTGGTGGGTTTCGGGCAGCCTGCTAACCCTGATAAAGGCGATTCCGAGGGCTTACCTCTCCCATACGGGAAACCTATGGCCGGTTTTCTACATGGGGTTTTACCCCTATCTCCTTTTCCTTTACCGCCGGGCGGTTGGGGACAGGAGGTTACTCTTCGTCTGGACGTTCTACACCCTGGCCGTAGGCCCTCTGGGAGATCCCAGACTCAGGCTCCCCCTTGAGGTTATAACCATCGTATGGCCGGCCTTGAGGGAGGGAGAGCGCTCTCAACCCCCGCGACCCAAAACCTCGGAATAGACCTCAAGATGCTCCTCTACAAACCTCCGTATACTGGAGAACTTCTTGGCGTGGGAGATAAGGCTTTCGGGTGGTATCGGAGAGGACAGGGCCCTCTCTATGCCCTCCCTTATATCCTCCGGCGTCAGCCTCACCCTGTAGGATAGGCCTTCGGGGGCGGCCTCCTCGGGAACCTCTTCGGAGACCACGACGGTCTTCCCACAGGCCATGGCCTCTATCACCACCATACCGAAGGTCTCGCTACGGGAAGGCAGGACGAACACGTCCACTGCGTTGTAGAAGTGGAGCATCCTCTCCCCTTCAAGGTCCCCCAAGAATATCGCCCTACAACCCACCTCTTCACACATCCGCTTGGCCCTTTCAACCCCCGGTCCCCCACCCGCAAACACGAGTGTCCAATCCCTTCCGCGTGAGGCCGCGATCAGCAGATCCTCCCCCTTTCTACCGGTAAGAAGTCCGGCAAAACCTATGAGTGTATCCCCCAGGGGGAGGGAGAGCTCCCCGCGAGCGGCATCTTTTGGGACCGGGTGGAAGCGGGAGGTATCAACTACGGGGTGTACAACCCTGTTGGGCTTGCTCAGGTCAAACATGGACAAAACCTCCTCCCTTATCCTGTTGCTCGGAAAGAGGACGTAATCGGCTTTTTCTATTGATGCCCTGTAAACCCCATAGGCCTCATCCCTCTCCCTTTCGTTTGGGGCGAACTTGTAAAAATGGACGGAGTGAAAGGTTATGACGAGCGGTATGGCTTCCGTCCGAAGGGCGGGTGTTATAACGTGGTGGGGTGAGTGGGAGTGGACGATGTCAGGCCTGAAGTCCCCTAAAACCCGCTCTCCCCTCATTCCCCACAGCCACCTCCTGTCAACCCTCAAAGTCGGCCTTTTCAACCACACGAGTGGGAGGAGGTACTTGTTGGGGGCGCCGTAGAGGGTTATCCCCTCCCAATCCCTTTTCCAAAAGCGGGCGTTCTCCCCCCATACGGCCACACCGTGTCCCCTACCCTTCAGACCGAGGGCCAAGTCCCTCGTGT
>JALWZG010000072.1 GCA_027002825.1 Caldifarciminota bacterium | reverse complement strand
CTATAACCGTGTAATCCCCTATGCGAACGTTGTGGGCTATCTGGACGAGGTTGTCTATCTTGCTCCCCTTCCCTATGACGGTTTCCGAAAAGGTCGCCCTGTCAACCGTGGTGTTCGCCCCTATCCTTACGTCATCACCTATCCTGACCCTTCCGATCTGGGGTATGCGGACCCATTCAGAACCCTTCGGCACAAATCCAAAGCCCTCCGCCCCTATTACCGCCCCCGGATGGAGCAAACACCTCCTCCCTATCTCAACCCCTCTCCCTATGAACACAAACGGGTACACGACCGTGCCTTCACCTATGCGGCTGTCCGGTCCCACGTAAGCGAAGGGGTATACGAACACCCCGCTCTCCACCGTGCTTCCGGCCGAGATGTAGGCGAAGGGGGCCACGTTCGCGTCCGGACTGACGTTCGCACCCTCCTCCACAAAGGCGGCCGGACTTATACCTTTGAAGGGGTGTTCGGGCTCAAACCTCTTGAGGAGTTTCGCCAAGGCCTCCCGATAATCCCTCACCTTTACAAAGGCCCTGAACTCAACATCCGGACGCTCCTGTGATATTACGACACCGACGCGGGGGGATATGGGCGATTTGCCGTCCCAGACGGTCAGATCTTCAGATGTGGCCTCCGAGGACTCCTTTATGCTCTTGAAAACGAAGTCCCCGTCACCCTCAACCTCTCCGCCGACTATGCGCGCTATTTCCTGTGCCTTTACCATCCCCTCTCCTTTATTACCTCGTCCATGGCATCTATTAAGCCTTTTACGTCGTCCGGTGTCAGGTCCCCCATGTGTCCCACGCGGAAGGTCTTCCCCCTTAGGGGACCGTAGCCGTTTACTATGGCGTACCCCCTCTCCTTCAGGGCCTGTATGAACTCACCGACGGGCAGTCCCCTTGTGTTGGAAATACAGGATATGGTCGGGGACCAATACCCCTCCTCCGGGAACATGTCAAACCTCTCAAGCGCCCACGTCTGAACAAGGGATGCCATCTCACGATGCCTCCTGTACCTGTTCTCAAGCCCCTCTTCCAGGATCCTGTTGAGCTGGTGGTCCAGGGCAAACATGAGGGATATGTTGGGTGTGAAAGGGGTTTGACGCTTTCTGTTGTAGTAATCCAGCATTTTCTCAAAGTTGAAGTACATCCCCCTGTTCTCAACACCTTTTGAAAACTCCATCGCCCTATCGCTCACGTAGGCCACGGTCAAACCCGGAGGTAGGGCAAAGGCCTTCTGGACGCTCGCGGCTACGGCGTCTATTCCCCAGGCCTCAAGCTCCAACGGGACACCGAGCATTCCGCTGACGGCGTCAACAAGGATGAGCGTATCGGGTGAAACCTCCCTGACGGCCTCCGCTATCTCCTTGAGGGGATTGGTAAGACCGGTTGAGGACTCGTTGTGGACCACCATGACCGCGTCGTAATGGGAGGATCTCAACTCCTGCGCCACCATCTCCGGTCTTATAGCCCTTCCCCATTCAATTTCCAGCGCCTTTACCTCCTTTCCGTTCAGCTCGGCCGCCTCAACCCACCTCTTGGAAAAAGAGCCGTTTACGGGGATGAGAACCCTCCTCTTTACGAAGTTCCTTATAAAGCCCTCCAGAACACCCGTGGCGGAGGATGTGAAGACGAAGGCGTGGTAGTCCGTGCCGAACAGCATTTTGAGCTTGCCCACGATCCCCTCGTAGAGGGAGGAGAACTCGCTTGACCTGTGTCCTATAAGGGGTAGCGCCTGCTTTTCAAGGACCTCATCAAGGACCTCCGTGGGCCCCGGAAGGAAAAGCTTGACCCTCCTGTTCATGGTGAAACTGCTATTATACGGAGGCTTCGGGATGCTCCACGGCCTGCGGAGTGGAAAGAACCCGGAACCTTGTTGCAAACGTTTTGCAAAAGGAATACGGAACCGGAACTTTAAAATATTTCCCTCATGTTAAGGGATTCCTTCGGGCGCCGCCTGAACTATTTGAGGGTCTCCCTGACCGACAGGTGCAACCTCCGGTGTTCCTACTGTATGCCCCCCGGATGCCCCGTGGGGTTCATACGGAGGGAAAACCTGCTGACGGCGGAGGAGGTGAAAAGGCTTGTGCGGGTGTTCGTGAGCCTTGGCGTGGAGAAGGTGAGGCTGACCGGTGGAGAACCCCTGATGCGGAGGGACTTTTGGGACGTTTTCAACGGGATATCCCGCCTACCCGTCAAACTCAACCTGACGACAAACGGTGTGATGCTGCGAGACTTCTTACCAGGTTTGAGGGGAAGGTTGCACCACCTGAACGTCAGCCTTGACACACTCTCCCCGAAGAGGTACGCCCGGATCACGGGTGGCTCCCGGCGCGACTTTTACAGGGTGCTGGACGCCATAAACACGGCGTTGGAAATGGACTTTCCCCTTGTCAAGATCAACACCGTCGTGATAAGGGGATTCAACGAGGACGAGCTCCTGAACTTTGTTGAATTCGCCAGGGATAGAAGGGTTGCGGTGAGGTTCATAGAGTTCATGCCCTTCCCCGGAAACGGCTGGGGTGCGGATAAGGTGGTCCCCGTAGGGGAGATGAAGGAGGTGATCGGGAGGTTTTACCCCCTCAAGCCCGTCAGGGGATTCTCCGAGGTCTCACGGGATTACACCATACCGGGTTTCAAGGGTTTGGTGGGTTTCATAGGCTCACTGACCCAACCTTTCTGTGATACGTGCAACCGCCTGAGACTTACGGCGGACGGCTGTCTGAAGCTGTGCCTCCTTTCACCCGTGGAGGTGAACCTCAGGCGGATGCTGAGGGATGGGGCGGACGACGATGAGATAAGGGAAGCGATCAAAAGGGCGGTGTTTTTCAAGCCCAAGGGTGCGGAGAACACGGTAAGGAACGCCGAAAGGAACAGGAGGATGGTGGCAATAGGAGGTTAACCGTGGTAGATGTCAGTGAAAAGGTGAACACCTTGAGATACGCAAAGGCGGAAGCCGAAGTCCTTGTGGACGGGAATGCCCTTGAGCTCTTAAAAGGGGGCAGGACACCGAAGGGGGACGTGTTTGAGGTGGCCAGGGTCGCCGGTATAACGGCCGCGAAGAGGACGTCCGATATCATCCCACTCTGTCATAACCTCCCCATCTTACACTGCGACGTGTCCTTCAGGTTGGAGGGGAACGTCCTGCGTATAACCTCGGAGGTTAAGAGCATTTACAGGACAGGAGTTGAAATGGAGGCCCTAACCGCCGTCTCCGTGGCTGCCCTGACCGTCTACGATATGCTCAAACCCGTATCCGAAACCCTTGAGATCAGAGGTATAAGGCTGCTCGAAAAGAGGGGGGGAAGGGGTGAGTTCAGATCCCGCGCAGACGGTGTGAGGGCGGCCGTCTTCGTCATATCCGACAGTGTGTTCTCAGGAAAGAAGGAGGACAGGAGCGGCAGGATGATCGTGGAGAGGCTGAAGCGGGAGGGTATAGAGGTGGGGGAGTACACCGTCCTACCCGATGAGCCGGAAAGGATAGAGGAGGAGCTGAGAAGGGCGGTGGACGAGGGTTATGACCTCGTCATCACCACCGGAGGTACGGGGTTCAGCCGTAGGGATCACACCCCGGAGGCCACAAGGAGGGTCGTAGAGAGGGAGGCTCCGGGTCTCTCGGAGTTCATAAGGATGTACGGAAGCGAGAGGACACCCTACGCCTTTCTATCCAGAGGGGTTGCCGGCATATCGGGTAAAACCCTTATCGTGAACCTTCCGGGATCGAGGGGTGGCGTCAGGGACGCACTCAACGCCCTTTTCCCTTACATAAACCACGCCTTCAAGGTTATGAGGATAGGGGGAGGTGGCCATGCTGAGGGTGAAGGAGGCCCTTGACAGGATAATAAAACGCACAAGGGTTTTGGGAACCCAAAAACTGCCGTTGGAGGAGGCCTTGGGCCATGTCCTCGCCGAGAACATCCCTTCACCCTTCCCCCTCCCCATGTACGATCAGGCCGCCATGGACGGTTACGCGGTGGGATCGCACGGGTACGAGTTCACCCTGCTTGAGGGCGAGATAAAAGCGGGGGATCACCCCGTGGAATCCCCCATAATGCCGGGTGAGGCCATACGTATATACACAGGTGCACCCGTCCCCCCCGGAACGTACGCCGTAATACCCCAGGAGTACACGCAGGAGATCGGGGGGAGGTTGAGGAGCAGTAAGGTTATAAAGGACGGTGAAAACATAAGGAGGAAAGGGGAAGAGGTGAAGGAGGGACAGAGGGTGCTGAAGGTCGGGGATTTCATAACCCCCCCGGTTGTCGGTCTCCTCGCCGCCCTCGGACGTGAGAAGGTCAGGGTTTACAAAAAACCCAAAATGGCGGTTATCACCACGGGGAGCGAGCTTGTGGGCCCCACCCCCTCACCTCCTCCGGGAAAGGTGATAGACTCAAACATGTACCAGATCACGGCGGCACTCAGGGCGTGGGGTCTGGAGGTGGTGTACTCCAAAAGGGTGGAGGATGACAGAGAAGCACTCAAGGAGGCCGTATCAGAGGCTTTGGAGGTCGCCCACATCGTCATAACGTCGGGAGGGGTTTCCGTCGGCAGGTACGACCTGATAACTTCGGTTGCCGAGGATTTGGGGATAAGGGAGGTGTTCTGGAAGGTCGCCCAAAAACCGGGAAAGCCCCTGTTCTTCGGCATAAAGGGTAGGAAACTCATATTCGGCCTGCCGGGAAATCCGGTGTCGGCGAGTGTTTGCCTTTACATATACGTCAAGACGGCCGTCAGAAAGATGATGGGGGTCAAGAGGAGCATACTTGAGGACTTCGTGTACGCCCTCCTCTCCAAAACCCTGAACAAGAAGGGAAAACGCTTGGAGTTCGTAAGGGGACATCTCTTTTACACGGAGGACCGGAAATACCTCCCAATAGTGAGACCTATCCAGAAGAGGGCCTCCCATATGCTCACGAGCCTGAAGGACGCCAACGCCCTAATAATCCTGCCGGAGGACAGGGGCTACTTTGAGCATTGTCAGGACGTAAAGGTTATACCCCTGAGGTGGTTTGACCTGTTTGAGTAAAAGGAGGTGAAACATGGAAAAGGGAAAGGTCATAGCGATATCCATAAGCACACGCCGGGGTCTTCCGAAAAGGAACGTCCCGGAGGCGATCTTCATCAGGGATTGGGGTATAGAGGGGGACGCCCACGCCGGAAAGTGGCACAGGCAGGTGAGCATCCTCGCCGTTGAGAGCATAGACAAGATGAGGGAAAGGATCCCCTCGCTCCGTCCCGGAGCGTTCGCCGAAAACCTGACCACCCGCTTCGTAAGGGTACCGGAGCTTTGCGTGGGAGATGTGCTTAAGGTGGGGGAGGTACTCCTTGAGATAACCCAAAGGGGAAAGGAGTGCCACACGGGATGCGCCATATACCGTATCGTGGGTGATTGTGTGATGCCGAAGGAGGGGGTCTTCGCAAGGGTTATAAAGGGGGGAAAGGTCAGGGTGGGCGATGAGGTGGAGGTTATAAAGGCCCTGGCTCCCACCCCGTGATGCTCCACGCCGCCCTCTTTTTCATCGCCCTTCTCTACTCCTCGGTTGGACACGGTGGGGGAAGTGGATACCTCGCCGTGTTCCACCTCTTGGGTGTTGAGGCGCAAAAGGCTGCAACCATGGCCCTAACCCTCAACCTCATCGTATCCGCTTCGGCCTTTTTCAACTACAGAAAGCACTTTTCCCTCCACCAAATACTCCCCTTCGTCGCCGTCTCGGTCCCCGCGGCCTATATCGGAGGATCCCTCAACCTCTCGGGCAATACCGTCAGGTCCATAACGGGTGTGTTCGTGCTGTTGGCCGGTCTGAGGATGTTCTCAAACTTCAAACCCCTCGCCTCCCTGAAAGACGTGGGGACCTTTAGGAGGACGCTCATATCGGCCGCGGTGGGGTTTTCCCTGGGTGTGGTGGCGGGGGCGATAGGGATAGGAGGGGGAATATTCCTGAGTCCCGTCCTTCTGTTCCTCGGGTACGGCCCAAAGGAAACCGCTTCCATGTCCGCCTTTTTCATACTCGTGAACTCGGCCAGCGGACTCGCGGCCCGCCTGAGGTACACATCCTTGGACGTTCTCGCCGTTGCCGTCAGCGCCCTGGTCGTCCTGATAGGGGGGTTTGTGGGGTCATTTTGGGCGGCGAACCACCTCGGCAAAAAGGCTGTAAGGACACTCCTGGGTTTTGTCCTACTGGTGGCCGGTCTTAAACTCCTTTTCGGTTAGTGGTCGTGCCACATGGGGACTACGCTTATGCCGTAGGTTTGGGCGAATATCTTCGGATCGTACTTGGGTTTTCCGTGGTAGAAGACCTTCCTGTTCAGGCACAGAACCCTGTCCGAGAGGGAGAGGGTGTGGCCCACATCGTGGCTTACCAGAACTATCCCTTTACCCCTTTCCTTCAGCATCTTCAAAACCCTCTCAAACTCCAAGGAGGAAACCTTGTCCAGGCCTGTAAAAGGCTCATCAAGGAGGAAGATGTCCGCCCCCGTTCCGAGAAAACGGGCGATCAGAACCTTTTGCTTCTGTCCTCCTGAAAGTGTGTGAAAGGTTTGGTTCTCGTCCTCAACCGATAGTTTCCTCAGGATCTCCCTGACCGCATCCCTGTCCTTCACACCGAGATACGCCACATCACCAACCGTAAAAGGTATAAAGGTGTTAAAGGTTTTTTCCTGGGGTAGGTAGGCCACCCTTCCCCAGACTTCCACCTCACCCGTGTGGGGTATCAGACCTGCTATGGCCTTCAGTAAGGTGGTCTTTCCGGCACCGTTCGGCCCCAGTATGGAGACTATCTCACCCCGCCTGACCTCAAAACTCACACCCTCCAAGACCCGTCTGCGCCCGATCTCAACCCCCAGGGATGAGACCCTCAACAGCAGAGGGGGGCTATCCGTATCTCTTGGCATCCTCCTCCCCCCTTAAAACCCTCAGCACACCTGAGGCGAGGGCTTCCATCTCGTCCTCACCGGGGTAGACGTGTACGGGCGCTATGAAGGATAGACGGCGTCTCAGTCCATCGACCACGTAATCCTCGTAGGCCATCCCCCCCGTTATTATTACGGCATCCACATCTCCGGAGAGGACGGCCGCCATACCCCCCGTCTCCTTTGCTATTTGGTAGAGCATAGCATCCACCACCTCTTTGGCCCTTCCATCACCACCCCTAACCCGCTCCATAACTTTCCGGAAGTCCTTCTCACCCAAATAGGCGTAAACACCACCCTCCCCGAATATCATCCTTTCCACCTCATCAAAGGTGTGTTCCCCGGAGAAACACATCCGGGCGAGACTCATAACGGGTAAACTTCCCGTCCTCTCAACGGAGAACGGCCCCTCCTCCATGGAGTTTGTGAGGTCCACCATTCTACCCCTCTCGTGGGCGGAAACGGTTATCCCACTTCCCATGTGTACGACTATCAAATTCACCTCCTCGTACCTCTTTCCGTTCTCCCTTGACCATCTCCTCGCCACGGCCTTGGTGTTCAAGGCGTGGGATAGGCTGTAGCGCGGCAGGAGCGGATGCCCCGAATACCTCGCCAACCTCCCCATCTCATCAACGCTTATGGGGTCAACCGTGTAGGCCTTGACGCCGTACCTCTGGGCGAGCTTGTGTGCGATGATCCCGGCAAGGTTTGAGGCGTGGAACCCCCTTTTACCCTCGTAGAGGTCCAAAACCATTTCGGTATCGATCTCATAAACCCCGCTCTCAAGCGGTTTCAACAACCCTCCGATGGCCGCTATCGCGTCCACCCCATCCACTCCCCTCCTCCTTAAAACACCCTCCACCACCTCCTCACGGAAGTCCAGATGGGATTTCGTGTCCCTTAAGTCCTTCAGCTCATCGTAGGTGTGACGCACCACCTCCTTCCACACCTCCTCCTCCGAGTTGTAAAGCGCAACCTTTGTGGAGGAGGACCCGGTGTTTATGACCAGTATCCTGAACACGGGGGATTTTACGGTGGAAAGCCTCTTTCCAAATCCTTACCTTTTGGGTCGGATTTCCACCTTAGAATAGGTTGAACATGCAGGAGAACAGGAGAGAGCAGCAGAAGGCAGAGGTAGGTAGAAACCCCAACCTGAGCAAAGAGGCGGTTATAAACGTTTTAAAGGACGTTTACGACCCGGAAATACCCGTCAACATATGGGACCTGGGTCTCATATACGCCCTTGAAATAGATCCGGAGAAGAGGAGCGTTTACGTTTTGATGACGGTGACCGCTCCGGGATGTCCCGTCGCCGAACCCCTGAGGGTGATGGTTGAGGACAGGCTTTACGCCCTCGGCTTCACGGACGTGAAGGTTGAACTGACGTTTGACCCACCTTGGAGCATAGACAGGATGACCGAAGAGGGTAAGGAAACCCTCAGGGCTTTGGGATATCCCATCTGATGTGTGGGATATTCGGCTCCTCGGGGAGGGTTGATTACGACCCGCGCCGGGTTTCCCGGCTCCTAAGACACAGGGGACCGGACGATGAGGGATGGGTGGTGATAAACACCCAAACCTCCGAGGTCTTCCACGCGAGAGGGGATGACACCGTAGAGGAGCTATCCCACCTCCCCCACGTATCGGACGTCATGGACAGGGGGGACCTCCTCCTCCTCTCCAGGCGGCTGAGGATAATAGACCTCTCCCCAAAGGGGCATCAACCCATGGAGTTTGAGGGTCTGCTCCTGGTCTTCAACGGGGAGATTTACAACTACCTTGAGGTGAGAAAGGAGCTGGAAGGTGAGGGTTATACCTTTTGGGGCGACTCCGATACGGAGGTCCTGCTGAAGGCCCTCCACAGGTGGGGTCCGGACGCCCTGAGAAGGCTGAACGGGATGTGGGCCTTTGCCCTTTACGACAGGAGGGAGAGGAAACTCCTCCTCTCACGGGACAGATTTGGAAAGAAGCCCCTTTACTACATCCACACCGGAAGGAAGTTGGTGTTCTCCTCCGAGATAAAGGCCCTTCTCCACACCTCCCTTTCGGGTCGCTCGTTTGACACGGATGAGGTCATCAGGTTTCTCGTGTACTCGGAATCCGACATGAACGAGAACACCCTTTTCAAAGGGATCAAGCGACTCCTCCCTTCACACTACGCGGTGTACAACTTGGAGACGGGTGATATGAGGATAGAGCGCTACTATTCGCTGAACGTTCCGGAGAGGAGGATACCGTTCAACGAGGCGAAGGAGAGGTTCCTGCACCTCTTCACCGAGTCCATAGGCTTGAGGTTGAGGAGCGATGTGAAGACCGGAACGTCTCTGAGCGGTGGTTTGGACTCGTCCTCCATCGTGTTCTTCGCATCCAAATCCAACCATCCCAACTTCAGCTACTACGCCTTTTCCGCCGTCCATCCGAGGTTCCCCGAGTACGACGAGAGGGAGTTCATAGAGGAGGCGGTCAGGGCAACGGGGGTCAAATGGGTTTACACCGAGTCCGATAAGGGGATTTTGGAAAACAATTTGGAAAGGTTCGTCTACCACCAGGAAGAACCCGTCGGAACGCTCAGCCCCTTTGCCCAGTTCATGGTCTACACCTTACCGAGAAATTACGGCGTGATAGTCCTTTTGGACGGTCAGGGAGGGGATGAAACCCTTGCCGGGTACCTGCGGTACGTCCCCGTATACATCTTGGAGAGGTTGAGGAAAATGGATGTGGGGAGGGCGATAGGGGAGATGTTGAAGTTCCGGAGGAGCAACCTGAACTATCCCCTAACCTTTGCGAGGATGGTTTTGAACGTTTTGGGACCTGAGTTCCTTTTCAAATTGCGCTCATCCCAGATCTTCAGGAAACCTCCGGATTACGTACCTCCCCCTTCCCAAACCCGGGAGAGGGTGTTTGACCTGCGGGAAAAACTCGTTCAGGATATAAGGGACAACATATCAACCCTACTGCGGTATGCGGACAAGAACTCCTCCGCCTTTTCGCTTGAGGTGAGGAGTCCGTATTTGGATTACAGGCTGGTAGAGTTCCTTCTCTCCCTTCCCTCGGACTACAAGATAAGGGGTGGATACACGAAGTTCATCGCCCGAAAGGCCTTTGAAGGCGTACTCCCACCAAAAATAGTGTGGCGTAGGGACAAGCTCGGTTTCCCCTTTCCTCAGGAATACCTCTTGGATGACGGTCTTTTCAAAAGGTACACGGCAAACTCCAAGGTGCTCGCCGAGCTCGGTGTGAAGGACGGCCTAAACCACATACTGAAATGGAGGGTTATGAACGTGGCGTTGATAGAAAAGGTGTTCGGACTGTGATCCCATACGTCCACCCTTCCGCTTTATAATATCAACCTCGGCCGGGTAGCTCAGGCGGTAGAGCAGGGGACTGAAAATCCCTGTGTCGGGGGTTCGACTCCCTCCCCGGCCACTACGGGGTCCCGTAGCTCAGGTGGTCAGAGCGCGCGGCTGATAACCGCGAGGTCGGAGGTTCAAGTCCTCCCGGGACCATTTAAAAAGTCCCACATCTCCTTCAGGCTCCTCCCCTCAATCTTGAACCGCCTCTCGGAGGTTGAGGTGTGGGCGAACTCCCCCCTCACCAGGTCTATGAACATCGCGTGCCGGCGGTCCATCCCCATATGGACGAGGTCAAAGTAATCGTCGCTTATATGCTCCTTGGCCTTCAGTTGCTCAACGGCGAGGTCGTCAAAGGCTACGTTGTTCCCGTTCTCCATCAGGGTCTCTACGACGTCCCACTCCCAGAGCCGGGGCCTGTACCCCACCCCCCTGCCCATCCTCTTGTATCCGAGGATGAGGACGTTCTCGCCTTTGACCTTCTCTACGCCCCTGAATACGCCGTTTATTATGTGGAAGACTATCCTCCCTTCGGGGAAGAGGGAGCGCACGTGGTCTATCTGCTCGGCTGACATAACGCTGACGCCCACCCACTGGGCGGGTAGGTCCGTAATGACCTCCGGATGTTTAAGGGCGGTTGTGTAGTGGAGGGTAAGGTTCGGGATGAAGGAGCTGACCTTGAAGTCTTCAACGAGGTCCTTGAGGTTTCCAAAGTCAAAGAGGTTGTTGACGTTTATGGCCACCTCAATGAAAGGGTGGTAGTCAAGGCCAACGCTATCGTTTTCCCGCCACAGGTCAAAAATATCCGCACCGGTAAAGCCGAAAATCTGGTCCAAAAGTTTCCGATCAAACCTCCACTCCTCCCCCTCCGGTGTGGCGGATATGTAGCAGTAGGGACATCCGACATCGCACCTGTAGGAGATGTTCAGGTCTATGGACTCCGGAAACTCCGGCCTGTACTCCTCAAAGTCCGTCTTCAGGCGTATCTTCTTGCCCGTCTCCGGGTACAGGAGGACTATCCTGTTGCCGTTTTCGTATATCATACCCGGCTTGAAGACCTCCCTTAGCACCTCCCAGTCCCTCGGCTCAAAGAACCAGTCGGCGGTGACGACGAGGACCCCGTTGAGGAGCTTGTTGAGCTGCCCCGGAGTTCTGACCTTCCGCAGGGGAGAGTAGAGGTTCTCTAAAGAGCTGCTATCGTTATCAAGGGTATAGGTCGTGAGGAGGGGGTTTAGGGCCTCAAAGCCTATGTCCGGGACCACCTCCACCCCCAGGACCTCGGACAACCGCTTCGCAATATCGTCCCTCCTAAAATCGTAAAGTGCGGCTATTATGTAGTTCCAAAGTTCCAGACCCCTTATCGCCTCGTTCGGCCACGGTTTGTGGCCGGGTACGTGTCCGAGTTTGCCGTCTTTGGCGTAGTCCTTTAGGATGGAGACGTAGTCCTTGAAGTCTTCGGAGGTCTCCCGCCCAAGGACGAGGACGTGGACGGAGGAGGAGTTCGTCTCCCCCATCAGCGGTCGCAGTTTGTCAAAGATAAACAGCTTAACCATAACCGGTGCGGATTTTAAGGATGGAAAAGCCGAACGTACCCCCCAGCCTTTAGGCTGTAGTTGATAAACCCCTTGTAGACCGGATGCACCCTTAGCGTCAAGGAGTCCCCAACGGTTATGAGTTTCCTCTTCGGCCTCGTTATGGCCACGTTCAACCGCCTGACGTCGCTCAGAAAACCCATCTCCCCCCTGTCGTTTGACCTCACGAAGGAGACCACTATAACCTCCTTCTCCCTCCCCTGAAAACCGTCTACGGTCTTGACTTCAACCTCCTCCGGTATCCCGTTCCCGTTGAGCAGGCCCCTTATCAGGTCAACCTGATCGTCGTAAGGGGATATAACGCCTATATCCTCAGGCCGCACCTTCAGGTCAAGCAGGGCCTTCACCACCTTTAAGACGAAATCCGCCTCCCCCTCGTTGTAGTAGGAGGTTGACCCCCTCCTCTGCCTCTCAGGGGACCTGCCGAGGGTGTCGGCGAAGATAACGGGCCTGTCGGGGTCAAGGACGAAGGGCAGGGGTTGGGGGAGACCCTTCAGGACCTCCGGCACAACTCCCAGGTCCCTCAAAGTATGATCCGCGACGCTCTCGTGGGCTATGAGCTTCCCTTCGTAGAACATCCTGTTGGGGAAGTCCATTATTACCCTGTTCATCCTGTACTGGACCCGGAGCATCTCCTTTATACCCTCCCCGTACACCTTCAAGAGCCTCTCAAACAGGGTTATCTGCAGGTGCCTTGCCGCCTCCTCGCTCAGTATCGTGGGGGGAAGCTGTTTGTGGTCCCCTGCCATTATCCAGGCGCTACCCTTCACCATGGGTATAAGACAGGAAGGTTCTGTGGATTGGGTGGCCTCGTCTATGAAGACGATGTCAAACCTGAAGTGGGCGAGGACCTCGCTCCCGGCGGAGGAGTTGGTTGAGCATACCACGTCGGCGTTTCTCAGGATCCGCTCCACGGCTATGGCCTCGTACTTTCTGGCCGTCTCCATCAGGTGGTTTATCCGTTTCTGGAGTTTGATCCAGGCGGCCATCTTCCTTATGGCGTTGGGGTGGACTCCCCGGACCGGTGTTCCCGTCTCTGCGTGCCTCAGTATCTGTTCGTCGGAGAGCCCCCTCCTCCACCTCGGTGTCGGGGCGAGGTAGTCCTTCTGCTCCTGCCGGAGTCTGTCCACCTCCTCGTATATCTTCAAGGCTCTCTTGTAGTCCTCGTCGTACTGGAGGAGATAGTCAAGGGAATGTTCCACGACGGCCTTGGTTATGCGGGAGGGGTTTCCCACCCTTACCACGTTTATGCCGTAGGCGGCGAGCCTCTCAACCATGTTGTCCGTGGCCACGTTGGAGTCGGCCGTGGCGAGCACCTTCTTACCCCTTGCGACGTACTGGTATATGGCCTCAACTACGGTCGTAGTCTTCCCCGTACCCGGAGGGCCATGGACGAGAAAAACGGGCTTTGAGCCGATGGCCTTTTTAACGGCCGTCCTCTGGCTCCCGTTCAGGGAGGTGTTTTTAAACTCCACCTCCGTTTCAGTTATCTCCGGTTTTGCCCTTCCGAGGAGGAGGTTGAGGAGGTCAGGATGCCCCCTGAGGGCCTTGAGGGCGTCCAACATCCTCTGAAAGGTTACGTCGTTGGCGAAGAGGTCTACCCTGACCCCCCTGCCGAGGGCGTAGTCGGGCGGGTACCTGTCGTAGGCCACGGTTAAGGAGAAACGGGTCTTCTCAACTACGGTCCCCTGTACCTCGTTCCCTTTCGGTTTTCCCCTGCTCGCTATTACGAGGTCTCCCACCTTTATCTCCGTCTGGGGCAGTCCCCCCTGACGGACGTACTTGACCAGATAGGTTCCCCCCAGTCCTCTGCCCACGAGTTTCCCCCTGAGGTTCAGAATGGCCCTGCCGAGCTTCTCCCTCTTCCAGCCGGGCAGTCTCCTTATTTCCCTCCTGTGGAACTCGATCTCCGCCTCCCTCTCAAGCAGGATGAGGCGACGGAAGTGGTCGTGGTACTCTCCGTAGTCCCTAAACCGCATCCGGGGATTTTAAGAGGAGGAGATGTGTTTTTGGGCGTCCGTAAAATAATACGTTCATGGGCCTGAGCAGGAGGGAAAAACGTATCCTGTTGGATGTGGCGCATTCGGCCGTATCAAGGGCGTTCCGAGGGGATGTATCACCCCCTGAGACGGATGGACTTCCCCCCACCCTTCTGGAAAAGGGTGCGAGCTTTGTGACCTTGACGAAAGGCGGGAGGCTGCGCGGATGTATAGGTAGCGTTGAGGCCTATCGCCCCCTTGTCCTGGACGTACATTACAACGCCCTTGCCGCCGCCTTCAGGGATCCGAGATTTCCACCTCTGAGCGTTGAGGAGTGGCCCCACACAACCCTTGAGGTCAGCGTCCTCTCCGAACCCGAAGTCTTACACTACAGGGATTTTGGGGATCTGTTGGAAAAGGTGAAACCCGGAATGGGACTGATACTGGAACATCCTCACGGAAGGGCCACCTTCCTTCCACAGGTATGGGAGAAAATCCCGGATCCGGTGAGGTTTTTAAGCGAACTTGCTTACAAGGCCGGCCTCCCACCCTCGGTCTATGAGGATCCGAAAACCACCCTGAAACATTACGGGGTTGAAAAGTTCACCTATGAGGACCTGAGGGACTGAAACCTCAAAACGTCCCTCCAGTCCCTGTGGAAGGTGCGGTAGGAGGATGCTCCTGAGAAAACCCGCAAAAGCGTCTTCAGGGAATCCTCCCCCACGGAGGTCGGGTTCAGGAGGTTTTCCATGGCCGAGAGGAAGGCCTTATGGGGGGGGATTTCACGGATCTCCGACTCATCCCTCTGCGGTGAATACCTGATCAAGAACACGGTGTTCAGAGGTACGGGGGGGGACACACTCCCAAACCTCACCCTGTGGTCTACGGGGAGGGTTGGGTGGAGCAATCCGCTTTTGAGGTTCACGGCCACCATATCGTCGGATAGGTACGAGTAGCCCGCACTTAGGAAACCCCTGAGAAGTGTGGTCTTCCCCCAGGCGTGATGGCCGAGAAAGACTATGGCACCCCCTCCGTCGGATACGGCACTGGCGTGGAAGAGCGCAAACCTCACGGTTTTGGGACCGTAAAAGTTTCTCAGAACCCTACCGAAAAAGGCCGCCGTCTTCCACCTGTCATCCGGTCTCACGTGGAACACACCCCGTGTGGGAAAGAACTCGTTCCTATCCGATGGAAAGGCGCACATGCTCCTCCTCCCGCTTGACGTGTAATACCTGTTTATCTCCGCCACCACCTCCAAAACGCCCGCCAGGCCCCTGGGAAAACGCAAAGAGATCTCGGAATCGTATATGCCTATGTTCAACCGCAAGGCATCCCTACCTGTCCCATCCGAGTCCCCATTTGGGTCTGACCCATAGGTGTCCGTTTTTCGTGTGGAAGAGCATGGGGTAGGTGTCCCTTTCACCTCCGAGGTCCAGAAACACACCTATACCTCCCATCTCCCGCTTCTCGTTCGCCCCTCCGAAGGAGATCTCCTTCTCACGAGCCGAGTAGTTGTCCTTCCCTCCGCCGTCCACGAATATTCCGACGGAGTTGGTAAGCCCGACCCCGAAACCACCGCTGGTGTAGTACGTATCGTTCCCCGTTGAATCGTAAAAGAAGCCGACCGAGAAGTCGTGTCCCTCACCTATGCTCGGACCGAACATGGCGTAGTAGAGGTCATCACCCGATTTATCCACCAACGCCCCCACGGAAACGTGTATCCCGGCCCCCTGACAGTACTCAGCGCATATGTACCTGTCATCTCCGCCCCCATCGTAAAGCAAACCCAGGGCGTACCAATAGGAGACGCCTTGGGCGTACGTGCCTGCGAGGTAATGGTCGTTTCCGGAACCGTCCGCCAGGACCCCCACACCTCCTCCGAACCTGTCCCTCCAGCCTATGGAAAAGCCCTGCCCCAAGGACTGGTGCTGGGTTTTGAACAGGGGGGCGTGTATTGGGCCGTATCCGAGGGCGTACACGTCGTTCCCGGAAGAGTCCGAAAGAATACCCACTCCGTATGTCCCGGCAAACCCCTGGCCGTATATTACACCTTTGTACACATCGTTCCCCTCCCTGTCCATAAGATAGCCCCCTCCAAAGGTGCCGGCGCCGAGGGAGTGGTAGCCGGCGGAGTAGTAATCGTCCCCACTCCTATCGTAAAGTAGACCGAACCCCATGAGACCCACACCGGCGCAAACGCCATCACACTCGTACACATCGTTCCCGGCGAGGTCGTAAAGGGCGGAAACACCCACGATGCCCGACGCGAACTCCCCCCAATACCTATCGTTCCCCCCGAGGTCCACTATCAGCGTGGGGGAGCTCTCGAGGAAGTAGGAGTCATCCCCTCCGAAGTCGTAAATGGCCGCGTACCTTCCCCTGTAGGTGTTGCTTCCAGTTCCCCCGACGGCTACCTTTCCAAAGCCCGTTATGTACTCGTACTGAAAATCCCCCTCCATTCGGGGGACGAGTGAGGTGTCCAGGTTTAAGAGGCAGCCGAAGGCGTTGAGGAGGAGGTTGTAATCGACGGAGTCCACGGCGAGACGCACCTCCGCAAACGTCAACGAATCACCGTCCGGTGCGCTCGGGTCCCAGGCTCGCTTCAACCTCTCCCTCAACGTATCCCTCCTCCTGCCAACCCTCAGAAAAGCCCTACCCTCAAAGTAATCCACACAGTAGAGGGTCTCAACGATCCTCTTGATCGTGCTGTCCCTTACGGTAAAGCGGGTGCGCATTCTGACCTTTCTGTACCTGACGGGCCAAAAGGTCGCGGGTAGGCTTTCGGGTTTAACGGTGACGTACTTTCCACCGTCCGATGCCCAAACCATCAGGGAGAGGGGATCGGATAGGTAGCGGAGAACGGGTTGGGGTTTGAAGAGCGTTCGGGTTGACAGATCCTTTTCAAAGGTGAGGTCAACCCTTGAGAGTCCCCCGTAGGCCAAGAGACTGTCCAAAAAGGGGAAGAACCACATCAGAACAGGGTTGACGATGAAAAGTTGAACCCTTCCACTTTGAGCGTGGGAACGATCGCACCTATGGCGATGAAAGGGCCGTACCAGGTGGAATCCCCAACAGGTTCGCTTTCCTTGGAGACGGAAACGACGTTGGAGAAGACGTCAAACAGGCTTACGTTGAAACGCATGTTCTTGACACTCCCCACTATCCTACCGTCCTCAACCAAAAACAGTCCATCCCTCGTCATACCCGTGATGCTCAGGTCCCTTGGGTTTACGATGTTGGTGTACCAGAACCTCGTCACGAGTAACGCCCTCTCACTCCCGTTCAAGATCTCCCCGTACCCCTCATCACCTTCCTTCAGCCTGAGGTTGAGGAACATGGGCCTGCTCGCCTGAAGCGTAGTGGCGCAGGCGTTGGACTTTGTACCCAGCCTCTTGGCCGTGATGCTGTCATGGGCGAGGTTTTTAAGGACACCCCTTTCAACCACGGTTGTAAGCCCCTTCTTCCTCCCCTCCGCGTCAAACGGGAAGGGGTACCCCCTGGGGTTGAGGGGATCGTCGTAAAGTGTAAACCTTTCCGAAAAGATCCCCTTTCCCAGCTTTTCGCCAAGGGGTGATATTCCGTCCAGAACCGACCTGGCCGAGAGGCCCATCCAGTTGAGGAAACCCAAAAGCTCGGCGACGGCAAGGGGTTCAAGGATGACCGTCCATTTGCCCGGTTGGGGTTCGGCCGGGTTTAAAACGAAGGAAAGCCTGTCCTGAGCGCGCTGGAGTATAAGCTCAACGTCAAAGTCCCTGAACGTGTGACCGGATTTCTGGACGAGATAACCGTGTGTAAGGTCGTGTATGGGGTTGTACTTGACGTGCGCCGCCGTCACACCCCTGTACCCCTCAAACCCCTCCGAGGTCAGGACTACCATCTCGTCCGCTCCGCCGGAGATCGTCCCGAAAGCCTCAAAGGGCTTGGGGGTTCCCTTTATCAGGCGGGTGGCCATATCTATGAGGTGGGACGGATCCGCCTCGGCCGTCAGTTCGTCAAACGTGTCGGGTGAGGTTTCCAGTTTTCCGGATTTGGGCACCTCCAAGAGCTCCGGATTTTCCGGTGAGATTTTGGCCATCTCTTCGGCCTTCCTCACAAGGCTTGCTATGTCCTCCGGGGAGTTTATGGCGTTGCTCTCGGCCGTGGCGGCCCTGTTTCCAAACCGGACGTGAACGCTGATGGAGACGTTTCTGACCTCTGTGTTCTGATGCACACGTGAATTGGCAAACCTTACAAGCCTTGACCTCTCACCTTTGACCAACACCACCGTCTGTTCGGCGTTGGAGATCCTCAAAACCCCTTCGGCGAGATCGTAGAGGAGCTGTTTTAACATAGAAGGCATTCTACCCCGGATTTGAATGTCGGGTTTAGAATACTGTTATGCGCAACATAGGGGAAGTGGTCAAATTCCGCAGAGACGGGGACATAGGTATAGTCAGGTTCATAGGCGAGCTGGACACGGCGATGAGAGAGCCTCTTATCGTCTTCTTTGACGACAAGCTGGCCGACGGGGTCAGGTATTTCGTGATAGACTTCTCGGAGGCCACGTACATATCCTCGGCCATATGGGGCGCCCTGATAACCGTCCTGAAGCACGCGCGGGAGATAGGCGGGGACATCATAACCTGTGGCCTGAAGGACAAAACCCTCAAGATTTACAAGATCATGGCCTTTGACAAGGTGTTCAAGACCTACTCCGACGTCTACGAGGCCATCAAGTCCCTGAAGGGGGAAGGGTAGAGTTGGAGAACAACTACAGGCTCTCCAAGATCTTCTCCTACCTCTACACGACGTGTCTGCTGCGTGGAAATCCGAAGAGGAGGTGCAGCGTCTACAAGCACCTTTCAAAGGTACTTCTCGGCCTCCCGGAGGACGTATCGGAGCTGTACGGGGAGCTGGAAGAACTCCTCAACGTGGACAGGTCCTTCCTCTTGAAAATAAAGGAGTTTCTGGAAACGGGTAGGTTGCGGGAGTACGAGGAGGCCCTGTCGGAGTTCGGAGATACACCCGATTTTATAAACGTCAGGGGTATAGGCGTAAGCACGGCCCAACACCTCTTCAGACTCGGCATAAAAACCTATGACGACCTCCTCAAGTTCCTTGAAAGCGGTAAAGCGGGCGATGTGTTCAAAAGTCCGGAAAGGGTGTACGGGAGTGTAAAGTTCTACCTGTTGCAAAGGGAACTCTTCACGTTTCCCGAGGCGAGACTTGTGGTCAAGGCCTTCCTGAAGGAGTACCCCTCGGCCATAGCCGCCGGTGAGTACAGGAGGGGAGAGCCTATCGTATCCCGCTTTGATTTCCTCCTCTCGGAAGAGGATGCCTTCAGGCTGGCCATATCGGGAAGGTACAGGGACGGCTGGTGGATGTGGGCGGACGAGAGGATACCCATACACGTCCACATATACACGCCGGATGACCTGGGCAGTGTTCTCCTGTACGCCACGGGGCCGGAGGCCCACGTGCGAGCCCTTGGCGAACTGGTGGATATAAAGGGGGAGAGCGAGGAGGATATATACGCGAGGGCCGGCCTACCCTACGTACACCCCTATCAGAGGTTTGACGGTGGTGAGATCGCCCTCGCCGCAAGGGGAGAGCTTCCCCCTCCACTCCTCCCGGAGAACGTTCCGGGGGACATGCACGTTCACACCACCTACTCCGACGGGAGCATGACGGCGGAAGAGGCCGTTCAGGCGGCCATAAAGAGGGGATACACCGCCATCGCCCTCGCGGATCACTCCCCGTCCTCAAAAGCCGGTGGCCTGAACCTCGTGAGGCTTGAGAGGAAGTTCTACGAGATACTCAAGCTGCGCGAGAAGTACCCTTACGTGCGCATACTGTTCGCTACGGAGGTGGACATACTCCCCGACGGCTCGCTTGACTACCCGGACGAGGTTTTAAAGGTTTTTGACCTCGTCATAGCGTCCGTTCATTCTTGGGGAGAGGATGAGGACATCACGGCCAGGATACTTAAGGCCTTGGAAAACCCTTTTGTGGACGCCATAGGACATCCCACGGGGAGGGTCCTGAAGAAAAGACCCTCCTACCGCGTGAACCTTGAAAAGGTGATGAGAATGGCAGAGGAGACGGGGAAAGCCCTTGAGATAAACGCCAACCCCAAAAGGGTGGACCTTGACGCCTACGCCCTTCTGGAGGGCGGCTACAGGGGGAAGGTGATCCTCGGAACGGATGCCCACAGGGAGTGGGACATGGACTACATGTTTCTCGGTTGCGCCCAGGTGAGCAGGGCGAGGATCCCAAGGGAAAGGGTCAGGAACCTGGACATAGCGGAGGAAAAGACCTCCACACGTTAACCCTCAAGCCCTATCGTCCTCACCCACCCTCAGGAGGGGAAGATCACGTTATGAGTCGGACGCTAAGCGGCCCCAAAAGGAAACCGAGATGGGCCAGGAGGGCGTCCCAGAAAGACAGAAACACCTCCTGCCTCCCCTTCTTTATGGCGTCTATCAGCACCTTCGCCACCCTCTCCGGTGGAACACCCTTTCTCCTTGTGGGTGGAACACCCTTAGCCTTGTCAAAGAACGGGGTGTTCACAACGGGAGGGTATACGTTTATCACCCTTATGCCCTCACCCCTGACCTCCTCCCTTATCGCCATGAAGAAAGACCTCATGGCCGACTTGCTGGCGGCGTACACCGCCCAGTACTTAAGGGGGACGAAGGCTATCATACTCACGACGTTTGCTATCACCCCTCCCTCCCCCATAAAGGGTAAAACCTTCCTTGTAAGATCCACCGCCGACCAGAAGTTGACCTCAAAGAGGGCCTTCATATCCTCCAGGCCCATACCCCTGAAATCACCGTACATACCGTACCCGGCGTTGTTTATGAGGACGTCAACACCACCGACCCCCTCCACCGCCATGGATACGATTTCGGCCCTCTGTCTTTCGTCCCGGAGATCGGCCTGAACGGGTTTAACCGTAGGGAAAATCTCGGAAATCTCCCTCAACCTACCCTCATCCCTACCCACGGCCACGACCTTTGCCCTCTCCTTAACCAAAAGCCTCAGGATCTCCCAACCTATACCCCCCGTCGCACCGGTTAAAAGCACCACCTTTCCTTCCAACTTCATAACCCTTTTATCCTACGGGAGAATCCCCCTTAGAATACCACCGGTAGAGATGATGGCGATTTTTATCCTGTCCCATACCTATGTTGTGGATAAGACGGCGGACAACGGTGCCGTGGGCACCCTCCGATGGGCCATAAATCAGGCCAACTCCCATCCCGGTAAGGACACCGTGGTCTTCAACATACCCCCATCCGATCCCGGACACGTATGCTCCTCGGGGAACTGCTGGTGGAGGATAACCCTCTCCTCAAAGCTCCCGACCATCACCGACCCCCTCTTAATAGACGGGTGGAGTCAGACCCTCAACCGGGGCAACACCAACCTCTGCCATCCCTCTTACAGGGCCGCCCCCGACTCCGCCGGTTGGACGGGCGTCATGAACTCCGAGAGCAGAAGCGTGGGAACCCTTGGGGCCACCCTCGGATACTTCCCCTGTCCGGAGATAGAGATAGACCTCAACGGGAAATCCAACACCTTCGGCCTCCTTGAGATAAACTCCTCCGACGTCCAGATCAGGGGTATGGCCTTCTTCAACGGAGGTGGGAGTTCGGGAAGTCAGGTTATAAGGGTCAGACCCGGAAACCATAACGTGCGTCTGGAAAACCTCTTCGTGGGTATTCCTGCGGACGGGAGCGAGCCCGTGGACTCAACCCGTTCCGACTGCGTCTTTGTGGATCAAAACACCTCCGGAAAGCTCACGAGACTCTACGTCGGATTCTGCGGCGCCCACGGTGTGAAGTTCGGAAGCACATCAGCGAATTCCTCCTCTGGTTGGGTCCTTGACTCCTCGGAGGTCTTCGCCAGCGCTTGGAACTTCAACAAGGGGGACAATCTAAACGTCTACTTCAACAACGTCACCCTCAGACACAACCTGATACACTCCTCGGATCATCCCACGGCAACCGATAAAAGGGTTTTCGGTGCAGGTGTAGAGGTCAGGTACAACGCCGAGAACATAACCATAACCGAGAACACCATCTACAACAACGGAACGAAAGGGATCTTCGTTGACGGAGGCTCCGCCGGCGTTTATATAACGCACAACAGGATTTACGATAACGGATGGCACCTGCCCGGCCCGGGTGTGGGTGTCGGAAGGAAGGGAGGGAATTCCAAAATGGTCCTCGTATCGCGCAATTACTTCTCCAACAACGGAGGCCTCGCCATAGATCTTGACCCCTCAGGGGCGTCGGGATCGGCCGGCGATGGGGTGACGTGCAACGACAACGCCTTCACAACGGGTTATCCCAACGGCCTGATAGACTACCCCTACATAGACTCGGCCGATGTGCTCGTATCCGCGGGAGATACCTTCCTGCTCGTGTGGGGAAGGGCGTACACGGGAGCGGATTCCGTTGAGATATACGTGGTCTCAACCCGCGATAACCAGAACTGCCTCGGTGAAACTCACGGCCACGGGGAGGGTGGAGCCTTCATATCCGCCGTGCCCGTGTTGGCCCAGACCTTCACCCTCAACGTCAAGGTTGACAGCACAGGCCCCGACTGGTCCAGCGGCGGCCTTTACCTGACGGCCCTGAGCAGGGATAACTCCGGAAACACGTCTGAATTCTCCCACAACTATCCCCTGCCCCTTCCCCTCGGAGAGGGGGATGGGCTCCGGGTCTATGAGGCCAGAGACATCAAAGTGGGATGGGAGGAGATCTACGATCCGTCCGGGAGGAGGGTTGCCCGTATGGGGAAAGGGATATACTTCGTGAGGGTCGGAGGCAGGTTTGTAAGGGTTCTGGTGAGGTAAAGCCGGGCGTAAAACCGCCTTACAATTGAAACTTGAGGAGGGTTTTCGTAAAGACCTTCGGTTGCAGGAGCAACCAGTACGATAGCGAGCTTCTGAAGAGCCATCTGGTGCGTGGCGGGTTTGTGGTTGTTGACGACCCCGAAGAGGCCGACCTTGTGGTCGTGAACTCCTGCGCCGTCACCCACAAGGCGGAGAGGGAGAGCAGAAGAGAGGTCAGAAGACACCTTCGCAGGGGTAAAGAGGTCTTATACACGGGATGTGCCGCAAAGGTAAACCCTTACGATGAGGCCACGTTCTCCGGATCCGTTGAGGAGGTCCTGAGATTCCTGGGTATAAACGAAAGGACGCTTATAAATACGTTTTCAAGGGCGAGGGGAATCCTGAAGGTTCAGGAGGGGTGCGATTTCGCCTGCACCTACTGCATAATAAAGGTCGCCAGGGGTAGATCCCGCAGCTTTCCCCTGCAAAGGATAGTTGATGAGGCCCGCAACCTCTCAAGGATCACCAAGGAGATAACCCTCACGGGGATACAGATAGGGGATTGGGGGAAGGAGTGGGGCATGGACCTGGTGGATCTCCTTGACGTTTTGACATACGAATTTCCGCACATCAGGTTTAGGCTATCCTCCATCTCCCCCGTTCACATAACCGAAAAGCTCCTGCGGCTGATGGCCGAGAGGGAAAACGTATGTCCTCACCTGCACGTCTCCGTTCAGAGCGGAAGCGACAGGGTCCTGAGGCTCATGAAGAGACCCTACACCCGTGAGTTTTACGAGAGGAAACTCCGTCTGATCTACTCCCACCTTCCGGATGCCGCCGTGGGGACGGACGTGATCGTGGGGTTTCCCGGCGAGAGCGACGAGGACTTTGAGGATACGCTGGACCTCATAGAGAGGTATCCCTTCGCCTACGTCCACGCCTTTGAGTACTCCCCACGTCCCGGAACCGAGGCCTACGCCTTCAAGGAAGTTCCCGCCGGGGTCAGGAAGGAGAGGATGCGCCGCATACAATCGCTAATAGGCCGGAAGAGAAAGGAGTATCGCACGAGATTTCTGGGAAGGGTTCTCAACGCCTATGTGGAGAAACATGAAGGAAATATGCTTTACGGCACGACCGAGAACTACCTGAAGGTGATGTTTGAGGGTGAGCCTTCCCTCCTTGGCGAAGTACTACCCGTGCGTATAACGGAGGATCGTGGAACCGGAGTTCTCATGGCGCGGAGCGAAACCTTTGGAAGTTCAGGGGTGTTTCACCCTTAGAATTGAAAGTGGTATGTTGAGCATCTTTTTGGTGTCGTCGCTCATACCTACCAAGATAACAGGATACAAAAAGCCCCTGCCCGATCTCTTTGCCAGCAAGTACGGATCGCTCGTCGCACAGGCCGAAAGGCTGTACTACTCCGGAAACTACGAGAGGGCGAAGGGAATGTACGAGGACCTCATAAACAACACGGAGGCGATGGGGAAGCGGTTGGCCGGCTTCATCGGGAACGGATGGACCCTGATCCATCTCGGAAGGTACAGCGAGGCCATAGACACCTTGAAAAAGGCCGAGATACTGAGCGGTGGCAGAAAACCCTTCATAATACCCGTATACATGGGTTTGGGGATCGCGTACTACAACAAGGGCAAGTACCTGAAGGCCCAGAGGTACTTCAGCGCCTTAACCCGCTACCCGGAATACGAGGACGTGTACAGGGACGCCCTTTACTTTGCCGCCCTCTCCGCCTACATGAACGGCTCCTACGATAAGGTTGTGCGCTACGTGGATCTCCTGCAGAAGAAGTTTCCCAACACCAAAAAGGCGAACGAGGCTGCCGTGCTAAAGGTTTTCGCCTACAGGAAGAAGGGAGAGCTCTTCAAGGCCATAACGGAGCTGAAAAAGCTCATAGAGAGGGGACACCCACGGAAACCGAGGTTTGAGATCATACTCGCCGAGTGGTACGCCGAGTACGGGGATTATCCCAAGGCTATCCAGCAGTACGAGAAGGCCCTGGCGGGCTATCCCTTTTTGAAGGACACCATTCTCGCCTCCCTCGCATATGTTGAGAAGAAGTACGGAGACAACATAGCCCTCGCGCCCAACGTGAAGGTCAGCAACCCCCTCGTGGGTGAGATCCTCTTCTACAAACCCGGTATGAAGGCCTACGAGAGCGGCCAGATGACCAAGGCCCAGCAGAGGTTTGAGAGGTTCATCCAGTTCTTCCCCGACGACCCCAGATCCGCCAAGTTGGTCGCCTACCTCGGCCAGCTCCTCTATCAGGCCGGCAGCTACGAGAAGGCAAAGGAAAAGCTGGAGTACTACCTGAAGAGGTACCCTGAGGGTGAGGACAGGCCGGCCGTCCTTGAACTCCTCGGTAAGGTGTATTACAGGCTGAAGGACTACAGGAGGGCGGCCGAAGTTTGGGACCAGTTCCTACGGGAGTACCCCGGCCACAAGGACGCCGAGAAGGTGAAGAAACTCCTCCAGGCCCTCATAGCGGAAAAGCCGGAGGTGGCCCAGTACGTGAAATCCGAGGTGGGGGCGGAGGCCGTCTTCAACAAGGCCCTCGCCGCCTACAAACAGGGGGCCTACCCCAAGGCCCTTAAGCTCTTTGAGGAGTTCGTCAGGCTCTTCCCCAACAGCCAGTACACCCCCAAGGCCACCTTCAACGCCGGCTACATCGCCTACCAGATGAAGGAGTACGACAAGGCCATACAGCACTTCTCGGAGTACGTCCAGAAGTACCCCAACGGTGAGGACGCCGAGAACGCCCTCTACCTCCTCGCCCTGGCCCACTTCGCCAAGAAGGACTACGACAACGCCATCACCTACCTCACACGGTTCGTCCAGACCTATACCAGATCCGACAAGCTCGCCGACGCCTACAAGTTCCTCGGCTTCTCCTACTACAAGAAGTACGAGGCCGGGGACGAGACCGCCAAGGCCAACGCCATAACCGCCTTCCAGAACGCCGCCAAGCTGTACAGGGCGGCGGGTAAGGGCAAAGAGGCGAGCCAGATGGAGCAGTTCGTCCAACAGCTGAAGTGAAATGCTCGCGTTTTTCATCCTCTCAAGTTGGGAGATAGGTGAAATAAACGCCATAGCCTCCGTGGACGCGAACGGGGACGGGGAAAGCGAGATATTCCTCGGAACCTCCAAAGGACTTTATCGCATGGGTAAGGGGTCCCGACCGGAAGAGGTTAAGTCGGTCAAAGCGCCCGTCCTTCACATATCAACCCATTCCGAAGGCCACCTTCTGCTGACGCTTGAGGACCTGGTTTCCCCCGTGGTCGTTTTCAACGTTCATACGTGGGAGGTTGAACAGAAGGAGATAACCGGAGACTACTCCAAAGCCTACGCCTTTAACGGTGGGATCTACCTCCTCTCCCGCGAGGGCATGTTTGTCCTGAGGGATGGGAATCTCTCCCTCGTCTTGGAGGGCGCGCGCGACCTGACCGTATGCGGTGTAGGGGGAGAGGAGAGGCTTCTGGCCGTATCCGACGTTTCAACCCTCATCATATCACCCGAAGCCGTGGACACCTTATCTTTCGGTTCATCCTTCGTCGTATGCGGGGATGAAAGGGTTTATACGGAGTACGGCGCTATAAGCTTCGGGGGTGGGAAACCGCACGTTGATTTCAAATCCTCGTATTATCCGAGGACGGTCGTGGCCGACGTGGAGCTCAAGATCGCCAACGAGGTGCTTTACATAAACGGCGTAGCCCACGGGGAGAGCAGGGCGGTGGGACTTGCCGCCTTCAACAACTCGCTTTTCGCCGTCTACGGCCGCAGAAACCTGAACCTTTTCCCCATAAACCGACCGTTTATAAAGTTCTCCTCCCCCTACATCCTGAAATCGGGTTCGTCCTCGGTGTACGTCACCGCGTTAAACCTTATGAATTCCACGGTTGAAGGTGTGTTCCCCGTGAAGGAGGGAAGCTACACGGTGATCTACGGCGGAAGGGAGTTCACGCTCCAGATATCCGGGACGGACGGGTACGACCTCGCCGGGTACATACTGAGCGAAAAACCCATATCCGTCTCCTACAGGGGGGACGGGGTTGAGATATACGTCAAGCTGGACCGGCCTTCAAGGGTTGAAGTGGAGATCCTCAACTTCACGGGCAAGGTTGTGAGGACGGTGTATTCGGGTTTCCGTAGGGGGGCCTTTAAGGTTTTCTGGGATGGTAGGACCTCGGACGGAAAGGTCGCCCACAGAGGGGTGTACTTCGTCCGTGTCAGGATAAACGGCATCTTTTACAGCGAAAGGTTCATATGGTTGAGGTGATAAAGGGTCTCCTCTCCTCAAAACCGTGGTTTCAGTGGGTTCCGGCCGACGCGTTTTTGGTGGGTGGAAGTGTAAGGGATCTCCTCATGGGAAAGGTCCCAAAGGATTGGGACTTCGCCGTCTGGCAACCCGAGGAAGTCGCCCGCCTTATGGCCCGACACATGGGGGGGGTGTTTGTACCCCTTGGTGAGGAGTTCGGGATATACAGGGTCGTAATAGACGGAGAGCAGATAGACTTTACACGCATAGACGGGAGCATATACGACGACCTCATGAAGAGGGACCTGACCATCAACTCCATAGCCGTCTCCCTGTCCGACTGGAGGATCATAGACCCCTTCTGCGGTGTTGAGGACATAAAAGGTGGGGTTGTCCGGATGACATCCGAGAGGAATTTGAAAGAGGACCCCCTCAGGATGCTCAGGGTCTTCAGGTTCGCCTCAACCCTCAACTTCAAGGTGGAGCATCGCACCCTCTTCGCCGTAAGGGAGAACAGCAGCCTGATAGATGGGGTATCCCCTGAGCGTATAGTCTACGAGCTGCGGCTCATACTCTCCTCGGAGAACTTCTACGGGGCCGTTTCCGCCATGGCGGAGACGCACCTCCTCTTTTACATATTTCCGGAGCTTGAGGATCTGAGGAGGCCCCTTAAAGGCCTTGAAACGGACGTTTGGTCGCACACCCTTTTGGCCTTGAGGAGGTTGAACGTCGCCCTGAACACCCTGGAGGACGGACCTTTCACGTATTACCTTCACAGGTTGGACGTCCTGAAGAGGGCGGAGGGGAGGTTTGCCCTCGTCCTCGGAACCATGTTCCACGATGTCGGAAAGCCGGCCACGTACAGAATGGACGAAAACGGCGAGATCTCCTTCCACGGCCATGATTACATAGGTTCAAAGATCTTCAGGAGAATAGGTCGCAGGCTCAGGATGAGCAAGGACCTCACGGACACCGTCGCCCTGATCATAGCGGAGCATATGCACCCCCATCTCCTCGCCACACCGGACGTGACCAGGAGGGCGCTTTTCAGGTTTCACAGGAGGACGGGGGAATGGGCCTTTCCCATCATACTGCTGGCCTACGCCGACGCCCTTGCCACACCCCTGAGGGCGGAAGGGGTTGCGGGTCAGCTGAGACTGGCGAGGAAGTTGGAGAGGTTGCTGAGGGACCTTGAGGCGGAGGCCAACAGACCTCCGAGGTTGGTGACCGGCCACGATATCAAGGCCATGGGACTACCACCCGGTCCGGTTTACAAGAGGATCTTGAACGAGATAGAGGAGTTGAGGGCGGAGGGTAAGGTGAGAACACGGGAGGAAGCACTTGAGGTCCTGAAGGACCTGGTCGAGAGGTACAAAAGGGGAGAGGAATCCCCCTTATAATAAACGTTGGATGTTAAAACGTCTTCTTTTGGGTTTTTTGGCCGTAAGCGCCCTTTTGGGGTGCGACAAGGATTTCTGTAGCGATTACCCCGAATCCCCCCTCTGCACATCCGCTACGGATTCGGACAGCACGGTCTCCGTCATATCGTGTCCGGATACGGGACGTGCGGGGTATTTTCCCCTTGTCGTAAACGCCCTCTGGACCTACAACGTGATAGAGGGGACGGGTCGGGACACGTCCAAGGACAGCATAACCTCTCCCACGGGGAACACGTGGTCCGAGGACGTCAGGATGGTTGACGACAGCACGTGGGTGACCTACTACTCCGGTGGTCCTTACGACGGTCAGGAGGACACGGTTTACGTCTTCCTACAGAACGACACCCTTTACATGAGGATAAACAGGACCATAAAGCTGATCACGGATACCGTCCTGCTGAGGATAGAGGCCCCCTTCGCCTGGTATCCCCTGAAGAGCGGTGATAGCGTGAGTACGGATTGGGACACACTACCACCGGCGGACTACATAGGGGATACGGCGGCCGACACCATAAGGTACAGGCTCATAGCCGTCGTAAAGGATACGACCACACTGGAGGTCAACTCCCAACCGGTATGCTCTCAGGAGGTCGTTTACACCATAGTCCTTGAGCTTGTGGGCGGCGCGGGGAGCGTTTACCTCAGCTCCCATTACTGGTGGACACCCTACACGGGTGTGGTGAAGCGCATAGAGAGGGATCCAAAAGATACGACCATGACAAAATGGTTGCAAAAGGATCTGCTCAACTTTACCCTTCCCTGAGGGAGGAGCTGAAAGGCGTCCTGCCTAAGGTTCTGAGCGTCAGGTTTTCCGAGCGGATAGTTCGGGAGTGCTATGATATGATCCTTGACCTTGAGGACAGAGGAGCCCCACAGGCCAGGGTTGTTGAGGATAACGGTGAGTACTACTTTATAGTGGTCGCGAAGGATTGGCCGGGGTTGTCCGATGCCTCCCTGGCCGTGATCCACGAAAAGGGGTACAACCTCTCCCTCGTCTTCGGCACACAAGTACCCGAAACCCCCCACTCCGTTGTCATCATGAAGATAGCGGACATAGACGAAGTGGAGCTGGACAGGCTGATGAGGGACAGGGACGAGATGATATCCCTGCTTAGGGTGGTGGCAAAGGGCGGTCTGGAGATAAGGACTATTCTGGGGGAGGAGCAGGGCAAACTCAAGATATTCCAGAGGGTGGTGAAGGAGATAGAGGAGAGGCACAGCAGGGGTGAGCTCTCGGACGAGGAGATGGAGAAGATACTGGGGGAGGACGGGGAACTCATAAAGTTCATAAGATCCCGCACCATAGCCTACCTCTCCGAGAGGGACAGCAAAACCCTGGCCGACATAGTGATCAACCAGGTCAGGTTGTCCGAGAAGGCTTTGAAAAACCCAGGAAAGATATACGTGTATTACCACGAGTTCAAGGTGGGACCTGAGGAAAAGCGGGACGTGGAGATGGGAGGTTTCACCGTTGTCGGTAGATCCGAACACGTGGACCTGAGCAAGGTCCTGCAGGTCCTTCATGAGAACGAGATAGTTGAATCCTACAGAAAGGAGTTCATACTGCCGGGAAGCATATCGGTTGTAAGGGTGGAGATCGCACGTCCCACAAGGATAACCGCCATCCTCCTCACGGATCAGATAAAGAAACTCCTCGGAAGGAAGCCCTCCCCCGCGGTGGCCCCCGGCGACGAGATAATAGGCAGGATGGTGAACGAAAGGCTGATCAGGGAGTACCGCACATCGGGTGTACCGCAACTGCTCACGCTTTACGTCGGAGGCGATATTTTCAAAACCTCCGTGGTTGGGCCCTCTATGGGAATACCCCCGGGGGAGATGCGGGAGAAGGTCAAAAACCTCTTGAGGGGAGAGGGTATCATCGCGTCGGTGGATGTTAAACCCGCATCTTTGGAGGGTGCGTACCTCATGAGGATCACCTTCAGCTCGGAAAACCACCTTCAGGTGCATGACAGGATAAAGAGGGCGATTGAACGCCTTTACGGAAAGGTTAGGGACTTTGACGAGACCCTGCGAAAGACAAACTACGAGAAGCTCTCCAAACTCTACGAGATGGTAGGGGAACACGTCCCCCGGAAGATCATACACACGATCTTCTACTCTATAAAGGACGAGTGGAGGATACTGAAGAGCGCGGAGGAGCTCTCACCACTCATCACCCACACCTTCTCATCGGTTGAGATGTTTCTAGAAGGAGCGGTCAAGTCCGAGGAGGAACCCTACAGGGTGTTCTCTTCGGATTACGGAGGAAGGAGGATAACCACGGTGGTCTCCGCCCAGGAGATCCAAAACTCCAAGGGCTTTGAGGATTTCGGGGAGCTAGTGGCGGAACTGAACATATACGGGCATCACGTCCAGACCTATGTGAAGTGAACGGCCGCGTGTTTTCCCCAGTATAATACCCGCTTCATGCACGTTCCGATGCTGAAGGTGGAAGTGGCCGTGCCAAAGAGGAAGTGGAGGCACCTGTTGGACACGCTTATGGAATGGGGTTTCCTGCACCCCGAGGAGTACACGGGCGAGCATAGGTTCGATCTGACGGAGGAGGAAGAGGAGGAGAGGAGAAAGGCGAGGAGGATCCTGGGCCTCATAGGGGAGGTTGAATCCTATGTGGGGGAGATTAAGGAGTTCCCCTCTGAGGGTGAGATGGATCACGAGGGTGTCCTCAGGGTTAGGAACGAAATCCTGCAGGTGCAAAGGGAGATAACGTCCCTTGAAGAGGAGATGAAGAGGTTGCGCGATTATCTGGAGCTGAGCGAGGTGCTGAAGGGTGGAGAGGTAGGGGTGGTCTTGAACAGGAACGAGCTGGGTGCGAAGGCCCTCCTGAGCAGAATACTCCAGAGGGAGGGGTACTCCTACTCGGAGAGGATAGTCGGGGAGAAGTTCGTGATAACGGTTGAAGTTCCGGAGGGTGAAAGGGAGCGTTTGGAGTCCACGCTTGAGGGTGAGGGGTTTATCCTGGTGAAACCGCCGAAGGGATATTCAAATCTATCCGAGGTCAGGGAGGCCGTCTCCGTGAGAATTCCGAGGAGGTTGGAGGGGTTAAGGGAGACGCTCTCCCAGCTGAGGGATAGGTACGAGAGGTTCTTGGGCGCTCAGAAGTTCCTGGCGAGGTACATCTTTGACCTGTTCAGGCTCAAGGAGAAAAACCTTGCGACCAGTGGGTTTCTGGTGTTCCTGAAGGGGTGGATACCGAGGGAGAGGTTGCAGGAGTTCAAGGAGAGCCTCAGAAAGGTGGATCCAAACGCCGTGGTGCGCCACGGGAGTCCAAGTGAAGAGGAGTACGAGAACGTTCCCGTAGCCCTTAAGAACTCCCCTCCCCTTTCGTGGTTTCAGAGTCTGCTTGACATTTACGTTCCCCCCGTCTACGGGACGTTTGACCCCACCATTATCATAGCCGTCTTCTTCCCCATATACTACGGGTTCATGCTCGGGGATGCCGGGTACGGTTTGGTGGGTATGTTCCTGTTCTGGACACTCGCCCGCATAACCCGGCCGGGATCGGCGGCCCACAACATCTCCATGGTCTACTTCATAAACTCGGCAATGGCCCTCTTCTTCGGACTCCTGTTCGGCGAGATATTCGGGGACTGGGGTATAAAGGTGGGACTCATAGAACCCCTGTTCCACAGGACCCATCACGGGATGGACCTCCTCCTCATAGCCATAGGTTTCGGCTTCTTCCAGATCCTCATCAGCATGCTCATAGGTGTCTGGAACAACTGGGTTTTGAAACACCTTGAACACTCCCTTTTTGAGTTGGGCAGGTTCTTCGCCGTCCTCGGGATACTGTTCCTCCTACCGCTCGGTCTCTCCTTCATGGGTATAGAGAGGCCCTGGCTTGAAGGGGTCTCACACCTCTCCGGACCTCTCGCTATCACCGGTGGTCTGTTCGCCGTTATCGGAGTGCTGTTGGTGTTCGTAGCGGAGTGGATGACGGGGGGGATCATAAAGGGTTTGATCGGCCTGATAGAGATCTTCTCGGCCTTTGGAAACGTCCTCTCCTACGCCCGTCTGGCCGCGGTGGGTCTGGCCTCCGCCATTCTGGCGGAGATAGCCAACCACTTCGCCCACATAATCCCCATACCCCTCTTCGCCATAACCGTGGTGGTGGCTTTCCACCTCTTGGCCTTTACGCTTGGGATAGTGGATCCGACCATTCAGGGTGTGCGTTTGCAGTTCGTTGAATCCTTTACGAAGTTTTTCCTGCCGGCGAGCAGGATTTTCAAACCGATAAGAAAAGGAGGTGAAGCATGAGAAGGATACTTGCAACCTTCTTCGGCATAACCTTTATGTTAATGGTTAGCTTCGGCTTTCTAATGGCGGCGGAGGCCGGCGCTGGCAAAAGCTGGGCTGTGTACATAGGCTCCGGACTCGCCATGGGTCTGTCGGCTCTTGCCACGGGATACGCCCAGGCCAAGATCGGTTCCGCGGGTGCCGGTGCTTTGGCCGAGGACAAAACCCTCCAGGTTCCCATCCTCATACTCCTCGCCCTCCCGGAGACGATCGTGATACTCGGCTTCGTCATAGCCTTCCTGATCCTCATTTTCTAAACGTGGAGCTGAAAGCACTCGTAGAGAGGGAGGTCCGCAACCGGGCGGCGGAGATACTGAGGGAGGCGGAGGAGCGGGCCTCCCGCATACTCAGGAGGGCGGAGGTTGAGGCGGCGGAGGTGCTTTCCGAGTATCGGCCCGTCGCCCGCAACGCCTACACCCAGAGCCTTCACTCCCACCTCTCCCGCTACTACACACAGGCAAAGGAAAGGGTTTTAGGCACACAGATGTCCCTGCTCAACGAGGCCAGGGAGGAGGCCGTGAAATCCCTAAAGGAGGTCGTGGAAAACAGGGAGAGGTACGCCGATCTGCTCAAGAGACTCATAGAGGAAACCCTGAACCACATCACCGGAAGGGCCACCATATACGTTAACCCCAGGGATGTGGAACTGGTGAGAGACATACTCGCGGAGCTCCCCCAGGAGTGGGTTATGAAGCCGCCAAAGGCCCCCGGAATGTGGAACGTAAACGTGGAGGAGTGGGAGGTGGTCGGGGACGAGAGGGTGTGGGCAGGGGTTGTGATCCGGGACGCGGAGAGGAACTTCATCCTGAACAACGACCTGATGGTCAGACTGGAGAGGGCCTATCAGATGCTCTTAGAGGAGTTCCGAAAAGAGGTGGGTGGAGTTGAGGGCTGAGCTAAGGGATCTCCAGAGGGAGCTCTCCAAGGTCGTTGTGGGGTTTGAGGGTGTGGTGGAGAGGCTCCTCGTGGCCCTGACCACCAACGGCCACGTCCTGTTGGTCGGGGTGCCGGGTTTGGCCAAGACCCTGGTGGTTAGGGCTTTGGCCAGGGCCCTTGACCTGTCCTTCAGCAGGATACAGTTCACACCCGACCTCATGCCCTCGGATATAACGGGAACGGAGATCTTCCGTGGGGATGGGTTCACGTTTGTAAAGGGACCCGTATTTGCCAACGTCGTTTTGGCCGATGAGATAAACAGGGCGCCACCCAAGACACAGGCCGCCCTTCTTGAGGTGATGCAGGAGAGAAAGGTTTCCTACGGTGGAAAGACGTACGGTGTTCCCAAGCCCTTTTTCGTCCTGGCAACCCAAAACCCCATAGAGCAGGAGGGGACGTATCCCCTGCCCGAGGCCCAACTCGACAGGTTTCTCCTTGAAATAGACCTCACCTATCCCTCCTATGAAGACGAGGTGAAGATAGCCCTTTTGGAGGGTTTCTCCGCCCTTGAGAACCTGTCCGTGGTCATGGGGAGGGAGGACATACTGAGAATGCAGGAGGAGGCCTCAAACCTCCCCGTTCCGGATCACGTTGTGGAGTACGCCGTCAAGCTGGTGCGCAGCACCCGGCCGTCCGACGCTTTGGCCCCCCCTATCGTCAGGGAGTACGTCAGGTACGGCGCAGGTCCCAGGGCCTCCCAGTTCCTGGTATGGGCGGCGAGGTCCTTGGCCTACCTCAGGGACAAGGCCGTACCCACGACGGAAGAGGTCAGGGACCTCTTCTACGAGGTCTTGAAACACCGCGTTATATTGCACTTCAGGGCGGAAGCCGAAGGCGTTAGCGTAAAGAACGTCCTCTCGGAGGTGTTGAAGGGGGTGAAGGTCGGCCGCTAGCTCATGGACGCGCCACCTTGAGTATGCTGTACCTTCCCCCTCCGACGGCCGTGAGGTAGAGGAAGACGATGGCGTAAAGCGCCGCCTTTTCCCAGGAGAAGAAGGGGTCTCCCTTTATCAGTATGTGGAACCACACGACGGCCACCATCATGTTCACGGCGGACACGAACGCGGAAACCCTGACGAGGATACCCAACATCACGAAGAGGGGGAAGACGGTTTCCGCCGCTATGGATGCAAAGGCCAAGGGCATGCTCAGGGCCTTTAAGCCGAAGTTCGCCTCTATGAAGTTCACGTAGGATTGGGGGTTTTTCAGCTTTGATATACCGTGTACAAGCATCATGGCTGAGATGCTGACCCTCAAGAAAAGCAAGGCCAAATCGTACTTTTTCATGGTATCACCTCCTCTATTTTCCCTGCCATTTCCAAATCCCTCTCCGTCATCCCACCCGCATCATGGGTGGTAAGGCTGAGACGGACCCTGTTGTAGGACACGCATATGTCGGGATGGTGTCCCTCCCTCTCGGAGAGCAGGGCTACCCTTGAGACGAAGGCAAACGCCTCGGTGAAGTCCCGGAACTCAAACACCTTTACGAGGGATGCGCCCTCCACCCTCCAACCCATCGCTTTCAGCCTTTCCAGCTTCCCCTTCACGGTTTCGGATTCTAAGGTGGAAAGGTTGCCGTCGGGTTTAGAATATTCTCTATGCAGAGGGTAAGCCCGACGAGGATGAACCTACTGATAAGAAAACGACAGGTTAAGATCGCCAAACAGGGCGCTGACCTGCTCAGGAAGAAGCGCGACGCCCTTATGAAGGAGTTCCAGAAGATGCTGAAGCCCCTTGTCCAGGCTCACAGGGATCTTGACAGAACGGCGAGGGAGGCCGTCTCGTTCCTGGCTTTGGCCCTAGGAAAGGACGGCCCGGAGGCCGTCAGGTCCGCCGCCCTCTCCAGCAGAGGGAGGTTGGAGGTTGAGAGGGAGGAGGAGAAGGTGTGGGGTGTTAGGATACCCAAGCTTGTGGTAAGGAACGTGGTCAGGAGGAGCTCTGAGAGGGGATACACCCTTCTGAGTGTGAGCGCCCGTATTGACCTTACGGCGATGGCCTATGAGAGGCTCTTGAGCAAGATCTTTGATCTGGTCCCCCTTGAGGCGAAGATGAAGAAGGTGGGCCAGGAGATAAAGAAGACATCAAGACGGGTAAACACACTGGAGCAGAGGGTCATACCCCAGCTTCAGGCTGAGATGAAGTTCATAAGGCAGGTCCTTGAGGACAGGGAGAGGGAGGACAAGTTCCGCCTAAAACGCCTTAAGGCCAAGAAGGAGAAGAGGTTTTAATGCTTCTCCTCCTCGTATCCCAGTGGTCTTATGGCTACAACAAGGTTGACCACAAGGAGCTGAGGTGGGGTTATCTGGACGGGAGGCATTTCAAGGTTTACTACTATCAGGGTGGTGAAAGGCTCGCCCTCTTCGCCTTGGGTGTTCTGGAGGAGGCTTACAGGGAGTTTGAGAAGTACTTCCCCGGCGCCCTGGGGGAGGGGGAGAAGATACCGGTTCTCATATACGTCTCACCCAAGGACTTTCAGATGACGAACGTCTCCCCCTACCTTGTGCCCGAAGGTGTGGGGGGGTTCACCGAGGGTTTCAAGAGGCGTATCGTTGTGCCTTTCGCGGGTTCTTACGCGGAGTTCAGACATGTACTGAGGCATGAACTCGTCCACGCCTTTCAGTACTCCTACTCCCGCGGTTTTTCCTCCCTCCTCTACTCATCCCCACCCCTTTGGTTCGTTGAAGGCATGGCGGAGTTCCTCTCACAGGGCTGGAGTGTGCGCACAGAGGCCTACATGAGGGACCTGGTGGTGAACCTAAACCTGATCCCCTTGGAGGAGATGGATTACTACGGGGGGTACATCGTCTACAGATACGGCGAGGCCTTTTTCAACTACGTAAAGGACGTATACGGTGAGGAAGCCGTAAGGGACTTCATAAGGTTTGGCATATCCGGGAACGTCCGGGTTGCCCTTGAGAGGATAACCCACAAGAACCTCCCGGAAATAGATGAGGAGTTCGCGATGTACATAAAGGAGCGGGTCCTGAAGGCCATGGGAACGTTCAACTTTCCCGATGACGTGAAGAAGATCACGAGCAGGAGGAGGGACAAATCCTTCCTCAACCTCGGTACCGCCATATCGCCGGACGGCTCAAAGATAGCCTTCATATCGGACAAGGGGGGAAGGATAGGGGTTTACGTGGTGGATCTCGGAACGAGGAGGATCAGAAAGGTCCTGACGGCGGGCAGATCCCCCGATTTTGAGAACCTGCACGTCCTGAAACCCTCCCTTGACATAACGGCCGACAACAGGTTGATACTCGTGTCCCAGGGGACGTACTCCGACATACTCCACGTATGGGACCTGAGGAGGTTCAGGAGGGTGAAGAAGGTGGAGCTGGGGTTTCTGGACGGAGCCCATGGGGCAAGGGTATCACCTGACGGCAGGAGGGTGGTGTTTGTGGGGTACAAGGACGGTATAACTGACCTATACGTTTACGATATGGAGAGGGACACGTTCGTGCGCATAACGGACGACGGGTGGAGCGAGGATGATCCCTACTGGTACGATGACAACACCCTCCTCTTCGTGAGCGACAGAAACGAGAGGGGTCGGATCGGGGCTTACTCCATCTTCAAGATGGACCTGAGGACGGGAGAGGTGGAAAAGGTGTGGGGTAGCAGGAGGATCCTGAGATCCCCCATCCGGTGGGGAGAGGACATAGCCTTCCTGACGGATCACATGGGCGCCGTGAACCTCTTCCTCCTGAGGGGGGACAGCGTTTACATGTTGAGCGATTACTTTACGGAGATATCCCACCCCGATGTGGCCAAGGGGGAAAGGTTGGTCTTCTCCATGATGTGGGAGGGTGGATGGGACGTCTTCCTATCACCCTATCCCATGACACCCAAGGGCTTGGTCTTCCTTGAAGGGGAGGAGGGTTATGAACTCCCGGACAGCAACCTGACGGCGGAGGCCGTCCGCCGACCCCTTGGTTTCACTCTCGGTCTAGACTTCGCCATGGGGAGCTTGGGGTACTCCAGCTTTTACGGGACGGTTGGGGCGTTTTACATGCTCTTCTCCGACATCCCCGGAGATAACTGGATATTCTTTCAGATTTTGGGGCAATCCCAAAACATAGAAAACTCCGAGTTCGTGCTCGCGTGGTACAACTTTAAGGGGCGCATAGACAAGGTGTTCGGTATATCCCAGCTGTGGGATTTCAAGTACCTGAAGCCTTACTTCGTGTTTGAGAAAAGGTTGTCCGGCGTGGCGGGTATGCAGTACCCCTTCAACAGGTATTTCAGGGGGGAGGCGTATTTCTCCGCCCATTACAACACGTGGATAAGGTTCCATCAGGATTCCCTCAACTACTACTACCCCTACTGCGGAGGTACCCTCCTGTGCGTTTACCCGTCCTTCGTTTATCCCAAGGGATATGACATAACCGGCAGCCTCGTGTACGACGACGTCCTGTTGACCGTGTTCGGATCGACGGATGGCCTGAGGTGGAGACTGATAACGTCCACGAGCCTGCCCTTCTCACAGGTGGACTTCAAAACAGTCCTGCTTGAGGCGATGTTCTTCAAGAGGGTAACCTTCAGGAGTGTTTGGGCCAACAGGCTGGTCTTGGCGAGAAGCGTCGGCCACCACAAACAGGCCTTTCCTGCGGGCGGACCTTACGGCTTGCGGGCGTACGACCTGTACTACTTCGGATACGATGAGGAAGGAAAATTCATAACCGCCCTTATAGGGAACAACCTCGTCCTCTTCACGTCGGAGCTGAGGTTTCCATTTCTGGACAGACTGAAGTTCGGCTTTTTACCCTTTGAGATAAGGGGTGTGAGATCCCTCTTCTTCCTTGACGTGGGAAACGCCTGGTTTGATGAGGACATACCCCTGAGGAAATTCCAACCCATAAAGGACGGGAGGTTGTGGGATCTGGGCGCGGACTTCGGTGTGGGGTTGAGGTTCACCTTGGGTTATTTCCCCGTGCGACTTGACTACGCCTGGCCCACGGACTTCAGGGAGATCGGGAGGGGCAGATGGGTCGTATCGTTCGGTTGGGATTACTGACGGTCAACCAACACACCCGTCGCCTTACCGAAGACCATCCTGGCCTCAACCTTTACGGGTAGGCGGGTTTTCCTGTCAATCCATATCCTCATCCCACCCTTACCGCCGAAGACGTTCTTCCCGGATCTCATTATCGGCTTTACCACCCAACAGTCGTGCCACCCGAACTTCGTCTTGACCTTTTCCCTCCCCACCAGCCTCACGCGCACCGTTTCGGTTATGAAGTCCACGTGATAGGGGAAGGAGTACTCCTCCTTGGCGTCAAAGTCAAGTGTTCTGGCCACGTAAACGAGGGCGAGAGGGTCCAAACTGCCCTTCGGTATCCCAACCCTTTCACCTGTGTGGTATTGGGCCACACCGTTTTCCTGATCGTACGCTATCCATCCCCAGTTGTGGTAGTTCCCCTCGTGTTGAAGCTTTTTGTAGAAGAGTGAGCGTAGGTTTAGATCCACGACGCTTATGAGTGTGTCCCTTATCCTGAAGAACGGAACTCCGCCGTGGGCTATCAGTGTGAACCTGTAAGCCTCCCTCCCGTTCCAGAACACCTTTCCCTCGCTTATGAGGTAAAGCCTTCCGGCTTTAAAGGGTCCGAATTTGGCCTCAAACACAAGGGTTTCCGGTGTGTCCAAAAAGGACGGGATGAGAGCTATCATCTTCTGACCTCCTCGGCTCGGTTGCACTCCCTACCCCCACTCGTCCACACCACAAGGGAGTCTATGAAATCCCTGGATTTCCTGACGATCGGGGAGTTTTGCATGTATATGCCGAACACGTAATTCCCGTTGCACCCCTCGTAAAACCCGAGCAGGGAGGAAACACCGAAAAGCGTTCCCGTTTTGGCGTAGACCATGTCTCTCATCTCCAGGAGCCTCCTCCTCAGCGTTCCCTCTCCCGGATACGGGAATATGTACCTGACCGTGCTGTCCTTCCCCCTTGACGCGGCGCACAGCATGTAGGTGGCGTCCACCGCCCTTATCAGGTTGTACCGCGAGAGACCTGAACCGTCAAACACGTAGGCGAGTGTGTCCATTCCGAGATTACCCATAAACCTCCTGAACGCCTTACCCGAGTTTATCAGACCGCCGGAGTAATGGGCCACCAACATGTCCATGTGGAAGTTGGAGCTGTAGGCGAGTATTCCCTTGAGCATACGGCGGAGTGGGGGGCTGTAAAATGTGTCGGTTGAAAAGCCTGAGAGGTTTATGCGGTTTTCCTCCCTGTACTCAAAGACCACCCTCTTACCGCTCCTCTCCCCCGCCCGCCTCACCACGTACCCGATCACGGAGAGCGGATCGGAGTACCTCCAACCGTTTCTCGGTATCAGCAGGGCCGTATCCGTTATTATCTCCTCCTCCAGACCCTCCACCACTACTATGTTCAGGGTGCTGTCCTCGTAAAGCCTTCCGCCGTTTATGGATATGGGGGTTATGGGTGAGACGAGTCTGAACTTTATGTCATCCCACGCCCAACCATAACCGTACCTCTCCCCCCAGCGGGGAAAGGAGAGGAGGACGTATACGGTCTTACCCCTTATCCCTTTAAACCTCTCCAGCAAAACCGAGTCCAACCTCCTGAGTTTGAAGTAAGGATCACCGTTGAACCTGAGGATCACGACGTTTCCCTTTGTGGCCACAAGTGTTGGGATGCGGTAGTCCTCCCCCAACTCGTTTAGGAGGAGTATGGCCCAGAGGGACTTCAACGTTGAGGCGGGAACGACGTACTCCTCGGCGTTGCGCATCCTGACGGGTTCACACCTCCCCCTTTCCAACCACACCTCGGACACATATGTGAGGACGAAAAGCATCCGGTGGGTATTTTAAGGCACAAACGTCCCCCGGAGCAATTCACCGTTTACACCCTTACAATATCCGCTCTCGTCGGATATGGAGGGTGATAAGTGTTTGGTCCTCCTCTCGGGGGGGATTGACTCCTCCACCGCTTTGTGGTGGGCGAAGAGGCGTTTTCGCACCGTACACGCCATGACCTTTGATTACGGACAGAGGCACTCCCTTGAACTGGAGTACGCCAAAAAGCTGGCCTCTTTGGCCGGTGTGGAGAAACACGTTATACTGAGGTTGGACTTCCTTGCCGGCTTGGGGAGATCGGCCCTGACGAACAGGAGTTTGGAGGTCCCCAAAGGCCCTTATCCGGATAGGGGGGTTATATCCACATACGTACCCATGAGGAACTCGCTTTTCGGTGTGGTGGCGGGGGCATACATGGACGCAAACGGTATAGGGGATCTCGTCCTGGGGGTGCATTCGGAGGACGTCCCCAACTATCCCGATACACGCCCGGAATGGGCTTCGGCCCTTGAATCCCTTTTGAACTCCGGCTCCGCCCTCGCCTTTGAGGGAAAGAAAAGGGTGCGGGTCCACACACCCCTCATATCCCTCAGGAAGGCCGATATAATAAGACTTGGTCTGAGCCTGGGGGTGCCTTACGAGTGGACGTGGTCCTGCTATTCACCTAAGGACGGTTGGCCGTGTGGGGAGTGTCCCACGTGTGTCCAAAGGGCCGAGGCCTTCGCCGAGGTGGGGGTTGAGGATCCCCTGATTCTCAGGTTAAACAGGGAAAAAAAGGAGGTAAAAGATGCTCAAGGAACTCTTAAGGGAGGACAGGATCATCCTTGACATGAAGGCGGAGACGAAGGAGGAGGCTCTAAAGGAGCTCATAGACGTTCTGGACCTGCCCGACGACAAGAAGGAGATCCTATTCAAATCCCTCATGCAGCGCGAAATCCTCGGCTCAACGGGCATAGGTAAAGGTATAGCCATACCTCACTCCCGCAGCATAGTCGTGGACAACATCACGCTCGTCGTGGGGATCTCCAAGAAGGGTGTGGATTTTGAGGCCCTTGACGGCAAGCCCGTCCACCTCTTCTTTATGCTCATAGCCACCCCCAACGACCCCTCTATGAAGTACCTCTCCGCTCTCGGCTCTATAGCAAGGGTGTCAAGGTCCATAGTCGGCGAGGGGGAGATAAAGACCGATTTCTCCTCTCCTAAAGAGGTGGTGGATTACATACTTTCCCACGACCATGAGTAATAAGGAATTCCTCAAGAAGCTCTACTTTCTGCAGGATTTGGACCTCCTCATCCAGCAGGTTGAGGACCCCCAGTACACCGAGAAGACGGGCCTTCAGGTCTCCCCGGATAAGGTAGAAGAGCTGAAGAGGAAGAGAAAGGAGATAGCCCAGGAGCTCCGCAAGGCCAACCCGATGATGTACCAGAGGTACGAGATGCTCCGCAGGAAGTACGGAAGGGGTATCACCCGTGTGGTGAACCGCATGTGTACCAACTGCTTCGCGGCCCTACCCGCCTCCATAATCCCCACGGACGAGAAGATCATAACCTGTCCCAACTGCTCAATAATACTGATCTGGTTGGAGTAGGTGTACTCCCTGCTGTTTGCCACAGTTTATTCCGTTGGAGGGTTGGTTTTCGTCCTCCTCTCCAGAGGTTTTCACTTCGGCGAGGTGTGTTCCCCTTACGCCCTGTTGGTCGCTTTCCTCCTGGCCGCCTCCGATTACGCGTTGGATAGGATAAACTCCTACTTTTACAGGACGCTCAAGGGTAGGTTAAGGGGTTTAAACCTCCCGCTTTACATGGCCGTTTTGAACGGGGGTATGTACCTATCCGTGTACACCGCGGGGGCCTTTTGGATGTACAGACTTACGGGGAAGTGGCTTTTGGTTCCCCTTGTGTTCTCGTTCGGTCTCCTTTCGGGTTTCTTCACCTTCAGGAAGTTCTGGGACAGGTGATATGGGGAGGGAGAGGGAGTACGTGGAGGCCATAATCCTGGCGGTATACACCGTTTTGGAGGAGTTTCTTGATTACAGGATGGGTGGGTACGACTCCGCATCCCTTCCGCCGGGAGCCTACAGGGTGGCCGAAATCGTAGACGATGTGTACAGAGGAAAGGCCGATGAGGAGGACGTAAAGGAGTTTATAAAGGGTATCCTCGGAGGCATACTCTACCCCAAATTCGTGGCGGCTTACCGGAGAAAGTTCCCCTGGCTTGACGAGGAGATAGCACCGGGGAGGTTTTTCTGAGGTAGAATCCTAAGGCCGTGGGTAGGGATTACTTTCTCGCCCTGAAGGAGCTCTTCGCCCTGGCCAAACCTTACTGGCTTCCGTTCTCCGTCGCCTTCGCGTTTCTCGTGGGTTCGGCGGTCGTTGAGGTGACCATACCTCAGGTTGTAAGGCATACCATAGACCACCACATACTCCCCAAGTACGCCCAGGACAGGGAAACGGGTGAGATGTTGGACATAACACGGCTGTCCAAGTGGGATTTGGAAAAAAGGGTGCTACCGGAGAGGTACTTTAAGACCCCAAGGGGTTTCATGAGGGCGGAAGAGGTTTTCAGGATGCCCAAGGAGGAGATCCTGAAGTTGAGGGAAGAGGACCTCAGGGCGGTAAGGGATATGTTCCTGCTCTTCCTCCTCCTGCTCACGCTGAGGTTCTTTTTCAACTTTGGGTTTGTGTTTCTGAGCAGTTGGGTCGGGGAAAGGGTGGCGAACGATCTCCGGGTTAGGACGTTCAGGCACGCCTTAAGGCTTCCCATGGTATTTTACGACAGAACACCCCTTGGTGTGGTGATAACACGGCTTACAAACGACATAAACGCCGTGGTGGAAACCTTTAAAGGCGGCTTTCTGAACGTCTTTCAGAACGTCCTCATGTTCGCGGCCGCCCTTGTCCTGATGCTGGCCATAAGCGTTAAGCTGACCCTGATAGTTCTACTCCTGATGCCCGTGATTCTGGGTGTGTCCTATGCGTTTGCAGGGCTTTTCGCGAAGGCCTGGAGAAAGGTGCGCACGGGGATAGCGCGCATAAACGCCTTCGTTCAGGAGAGTATATGGGGACTGAAAACCGTTCAGAACCTCGGGGCGCATAGGTCCATGCTTGATAGGTTCAGGGAGGTCAACGATTACCTCTACAGGGCTTACATGGGGGTGGTCTATATAGCCGGGATTTTCCGACCCGCCATAAGTTTTATAAGGTACGTGGCCGTCGCCACGGTCATATGGTACTCCGCAGGCGGGATACTTGAGGGTGAGATAACCTTTGGGAGCCTCGTCGCGTTTTTGAGCTACGTGGACATACTGTTCAGGCCCGTGGAGGAGTTCTCACAGAGGGTTCAGACCGTCCAGTCCTCAATCGCGGGATACGAAAAGGTGAAGGCGTTTCTCAAGACGTCTCCCGAACCTACGGGTGATAGGAAGGCGCTTTCCCCAAGCGATGGTATCGCCATAAGGTTTCAAGATGTCGTTTACTCCTATGATGGTAAAAGGCTTGCCCTTAAGGGTCTCTCCTTTGACGTAAGGGTTGGGGAGAAGGTGGCGCTGGTCGGCAGGACGGGGGCCGGTAAGACTACGGTTTTAAACCTGATGATGGGCTTTTATCTACCAACCCACGGTAAGGTTGAGGTGTTCGGAGTTGATACGAGGGAGTGGGACGTGCTCGCCCTCAGGGAGTTGTTTTCTCCGGTCCTTCAGGATTTGACCGTGTTTGCGGACAGCATGGCGATGAACATAACCTTTGGGTACGACCTACCCTTTGAGGATGTCCTCAGGGATATGGGTTTGGGGGATGTGTTGGGTAAAAGCCACTCGGAGCTATCCGCGGGGGAGAAACAGCTGGTGGCCATAGCCAGGGCCCTGGCCTTCAACAGGCCTATAATCGTATTCGATGAGGCTACGAGCAACATAGACGCCATTACGGAGTCAAAGATCCAAAGGCTTTTGTTGGAGAAGTTCAGGGACAAGACGATGGTGATAGTCGCCCACAGGTTGGCCACAGCACGGGTGGCCGATCGCATACTCGTCCTTGAAGACGGTAGGGTCGTTGAGGAGGGTAGCCACGAGGAACTGCTGAGAAAGGGGGGTAAGTATTACCAGCTGTACAGGTTGCAGGAGATGGCCTAATCCCCCTTTTTCGGTGTTAAATCCGCTTTTAGCGTGTCCCGAAAGGTCTCAAACCCGTAGAGATATGCGTCCGTAAAGGCGTCCGCGATGGTATAACCCCAAACGGCGATGTTCAAGATGAGCGCCGCGAGGAAGTCTGTGGTTGCGGAGTAGGAGTAGGATTCCTCCTCGCGCATTACGTAATACCTGTAAAGGGTGTAGGATGTGGCGGCTAAGGTTAAAAGGCCGAGGCACATACCTTTGGCGGCGTTTCCCGTGTAGAACTGCCCCCAGCCGGGAATGATGGCGGAACGCAGGGCGGCCTGTGCGGGGGAGAGGAGGAAGGTGTCCTTTCTGACAAGGGTGTCAACCGTATCCCCTTTTAGGGTGTCCAACTGCAGGATGAACGGTATCACCTTCCGCTTCCACCGGTTTTTGGACCCCTTGAAAGCTTGGAAACCCCCCGCATCGCCTGTTTGCGGGAGACCTTTACCCTTCCCAGCTCGTCCACGTCTATCACCTTTACAAGGAGTTTGTCTCCTATCTTTACGGATCTCCTCAACTCCTCCGGTGTTATTCGGCGGAAATCGAATTCGGATATGTGGAGTAGGGCCTCCTTTTTGCCTATCCTTACGAAGACGCCGTAAGGCTCTATCCTGTAAACCTCACCTATGTAGGTTTTGCCTATCTCCAGATCGGCCGTTATCTCCTGTATGAGCTCCTTGGCCCTTTCAACGTTTTCGTAGGTTTTACCGTAGATGAAGATCATGCCGCTCTCGTCGTCTATGTCTATCTTGGTCTCCGTCTGACCTATGATGGAGCGTATGACCCTTCCCCCCGGACCTATGATCTCACCCACCTTTGAAGGGTCAACCTTCAGGGTCATAACTTTGGGTGCGTGGGCAGAAACCTTTTCCCTCGGTCTTGATATAACGTTGTTCATGAACTCAAGTATTTTCTCGCGGGCGGCTTTTGCCCGTTGAAGGGCGTCGGAGATCATATCAAGGGTCAACCCGTCAATTTTCAGGTCCAGCTGTATGGCCGTTATCCCTTTGGATGTCCCGGCAACCTTGAAGTCCATGTCGCCGAAGAAGTCCTCCATGCCCTGTATATCCGTAAGTAAACGGTAGTCCTTTTTGTCTTCCGTCGTTATCAAACCTATGGAGATACCGGCAACGTGTTCCCTTATCGGTACACCGGCGTCCATCAGGGAGAGGGATCCACCGCATACGCTGGCCATGGACGTGGAGCCGTTGGAGGAGAGTATGTCCGAGACCACCCTTATGGTGTAGGGAAAGGTTTCCTCGTCGGGGATGAGCGGTTCAAGGGCCTTTTCCGCCAGGTTTCCGTGGCCTATTTCCCTGCGTCCAGGTCCCCTCATGGGTCTTACTTCGCCCACGGAGAAGGGTGGAAAGTTGTAATGGAGGATGAACCTTTTGAACTCTTCAACGTCCAGTTCTGTCATCATCTGCATGTCCTCGTGGGTGCCGAGGGTGGTGGACACAAGCGCTATTGTTTCACCTCTACCGAACACGGCCGATCCGTGAACCCTTGGCAGCATTCCGATTTCGGCAAAGAGCGGTCGTATTTCGTCAAGCGCCCTTCCGTCTATGCGTTTGTTGTTCTCAAGCACGTATTTCCGGAGGGTCTCCCTTTCAAGGTTGTAAAGTATGTCTCCTATCTCAACTTCGCTGTCCGGATACTTCTCGGAGAGTGCCTCTATTACCTCCTCTCTGAGTCTGTCAAGGGCTTCGTTTCTCTCACCTTTTGTCCCTGAGAGCATGGCATCAAGGATTTTGTCCTTGACAATCCCCTCAACCTCCTCCTTTAACCCTTCGGGATAGCGCAGGAGCGTCGGTTCAAACTTCTCTTTACCCAGGGATTCCCTCAGCTCCTCCTGTACGTTGGCTATGATCTCTATGGGTTCACGGGCGAACTTCAGGGCCTCTATCAGGATGTCTTCCGGCACCTCCTTCCCACCGAGCTCTATCATGTGGAACTTTCCACCGGGAGTTCCCGAAACCAACAGGTCAAAATCCCCTTTTTCAACCTCTTCGTTTGTGGGGAAGATTACGAATTCCCCGTTGATTCTGGTCAGCCTGACCGTACCTATCGGTCCGTTGAAGGGTATCTCCGAGAGGGTTAGGGCAAGAGACGAGGCTATCGCTCCAAGAAAGTTGCCCTCGTATTCCATATCGTAAGATATAAGCATTACGGCCAACTCCACGTCGTCGGTCATGCCTTTGGGAAAGAGCGGCCTGAGGGAACGGTCAATGGCCCTGCCGTAGACGATCTCCTTCTCGCGCGGTTTTCCCTCACGTCTGAAAAACCCTCCGGGTATCTTTCCGGCCGCAAAGGATTCCTCCCTGTACTCAACCAGAAGGGGTAGAAAATCCCGCTTGTTTTTTGGATCCGCCTTTTTGTAGGTGGCGGCCGCGAGGACAACCGTATCGCCCATCCGCACAAGGGCGGAACCTGCCGCCTGTTTCAACCATCTGTCGGCGGGTTCTATCGTGAGGGTTCTGCCGTTGAAGTTTAAATCGTACCTCTTCTTCATAATCACTTCACATCACGCAGTCCAAGGGTTTTTATGACCTTAACGTACTTCCTGTAATCGGTGCGTTTCAGGTATTTCATCAACTTTTTCCGCTTTTCAACCAGCTTCAGCAGGCCGTAGCGGGTGTGAACGTCCTTTCTGTGGCGTTTGACATGTTCCGTCAGATGCTTTATCCTATGCGTGAGCAGGGCTATTTGCACCTCTGGAGAGCCGCTGTCCTTCTCATGCCTCATAAACTCCTTTGCGATCTTCTCTTTCTCCGGTCTGAACACCATAGCCGGGAATTATACTGGGGAAATCCACAGAGGTTCAACGGATACAAGGATGGGATGGGAGATTTATTCTACAATATAAACTACTTTGCATCACAAAGCGACTTCGCAAACCTCCGAAAAATCCCGCTTTGTGCGGAGTGTTTGAACGGTCGTTCAGGTAAACTTGATGGCCGTTTCTCTAATGGCCACAGGCATTCACACCCACTTCGCAAACCCCCCGGCTTTCGCGCAGGATTGGAGGTTTACGAACATACACCTTCGTTTTCCCGCCCTTATAATACCCGGTAGTTCCG
>JALWZG010000071.1 GCA_027002825.1 Caldifarciminota bacterium | reverse complement strand
CTTCGGAAATGGACGGCCCCGTCTCCCCCCTTTCCACCCTCCACGACTATGGAGAGTCGATCCACAAACCTGTACTTACCCATTCGGGCAATTCTAAAGCGGCTTCACCTCGGAAGGAACACGTCCAAGACACCCCTCTTGAGGGCTATATCGGGTATGGCCTTGACGTAGACCTTCACGTCGTATGTGGAAAACCCTCCGAACCACGACCACCTCGCCTCCAACTTCCAGCAGTGCAGATCCCTTGCCACGCTCAGGGACTGGTCCATAAACCTCCTGCCCGATAGGTCATAGGTGGCGTAGTAGTTTAGGTACCAGTTTGGTGTGGGACTCCCGGATATACCGAACCTGAGGGTGGAGTAGACCGGCTGTCCGGCCGACGTGTAGGTGTAGGAATAGGAAAGGGCGAGGGTCCAAGGCTGGGGTTTTGGGAGGTTCCTCTCAAGCAGCTCCTCCTCGCTTGTTACGGTATCCTGGAGGGTATCCGTTTGGTGGGTGGTATCCTTCCTACCGGTTAGAATCCGGGTTATGTTGAACCTTCCAAAGTTGAGCATGACCTGGACGTTCCGCATCTCGCCTTTGACGTGATCGTACTCTGAGGTCGCCACTACGGAAAACCACTGCACCGGCTGCGTCCTGGCGGAGAGACGTACCGGTGAAAACCTCTCCGGGAGCTCCAGCGTATCCCCAAACGTGTAGGACGTGGATGCCGACCACTGGAGCAGGGTTTTCACCTCCCGCAGTGTGTCCCTCCTGATCTTTACCTCGTGGGTGTTGTCCAGGGAGAGGGATATCCCCTTCCTCTCCGCGTACCTTCCAAAAGGTCCCCCTTCGGAGTTTTCGTAAAAGTAGGCCACACTCGGTCTCATGACGTGCCGAAACCTCTCCGCAGGTCCTATACCGAAGAGCGAGATACCGTAAAGCGTGGTTGATAGTGGAAGGGTGAGGCCGTACCTCCTGCCCACATCCAACCCCCCCGTATCCCTCCCGGCAAGGTTTAAGCTCAGGGAGGGTGAAAGGGAGAAGTATGAGAGGTTGTAAGCCGTTGAGATGGTGTGGGAGGTTGTGAAATCCCTCATCTCCTTTGACGTGGACGCGGAGTCGACCACATCACGCCTGAAGGAGAAGGAGTTTGAGAGGGAAAGGCCGATGAGGTTCAGGGGTGTGGCGGAAAACGAAAACTGGGGCAGGGTCCTGCGCGTTGTACCCCTCAGGGGATCGTACCTGTTGTAAAGGTTCAGGGCGAAGAGGCCGTAGCGAAAGGTCCGGCGGAGCGTCAGGTAGGACACGAGTTCGCTCTGAACCCATTTGTCAGGAATCTCCGCGTAATCCTGAAAGTAGCGGGAGTCGGAGACGAAATCGGCGTGGGCGTTCAGGTCAAACCCCAAAAGTCTCTGTGAATGATCCCCCTTTAGGCTCCACCTCCTGACGTTTCCACCCTCAAGGATATCGTAGGCGTACGTCCCGGAAAACCCCCCGTTCAGGAGTTTGTACACGTTGTACCTGTAATCCGCACCAAACCTGACACCACGCTTCTGTATCACATCTGCGAAAACCGTTATATCCTGATAGTTGTTTACGACGAGGTAAAAGGAGAGGTTGCGGATGTAAAGGCCATCCCTGCTGCTGCTTCCCACGGAGGGTGGGAGGAAACCCGAAGACCTCTCCTTACCCACGGGCATAAACCAAAACGGGGCGTAAAGGACGGGCAGGTCCCTTATGTAAAGCACCACCGGTCTTACAACGGCGAGGTCCCCCTTTAAAACCCTCATGGTCTTTGAGGAGAACCTGTAGTGGGGTTTCTCCCTCTCACACGTGGTAAAGTATCCATCCTCCACGTAAACGGAATTCTCCGAGACCTTGTAAACCGTATCCCCGACGATCCAACCCTTTTCCACGTAGGTCCTGCTCTTTGTGGCTATGCCCGTGTGTCTCTTCAGGTTGTACTTCAGATACCATCCCGTTATGCGGGTCTCAGGGGTTTTCAGGACGAATCCTCCGGAGGCTTCAACTATATCGCCGTACCTCCAGTATTTCACGGTATCCGCCCAGAGCTCAACACCCTCGGACGTCTTCACGTAAGCGCTGTCGTAGAGGATCACCAGACCGCTGTCGGGGTAGTAGTCCAGGTATCCACCCCTGAAGGTTATCTTTGAGATGAAGAGGAGCGTCATACACCGAACTTCAGGAAATACCTGACCCCTATGTAGAACACGGGGAGGGATCTGACACTCTCAACCCCCTCCCTATCCGTAAAGCTGAACTCGTTCAGCGGGGTGTTCACTATGTTCACACCCGTGAACACGTCAAAATCCGTCATGCGGAAGGCGGCCTCAAAGTTGAGGAGATAGCTTCCCCCTTTCAGGTCGTCCTCTTCCTCCGTTATGGTCCACCTACCGCTTGCCGTATCGTACACGCCCACCCTCCTCTTGTAAAAGTAGAGGGTGTAATGTCCACCACCTCCCACGGACACCATCAGATTCACACCCTCGGCGAGGTAGAACTTCATTATGAGGTTGAAAGAGGCGGGGAACTGGTTCATCTGAAAGTTCTGGTCGTACCACACGTCCGGTAGGGAGTCCTTGAACCGGCGCTGGAAGTGGTAATACCCACCGGCCTTTATACCCACGCCCAACATGTCCGTAAAGAAGTACCTAAAGCCCATCTCACCCCCTATTCCGTACCCGGCGAAGTGAGCGTAATCCTCAAGGGGAAACCTCCCCCCAACCCCAAAGGAAACGTCAAAGGCTCCTAAAAGCCACATCATAGCTGGGATTTTAATCCTGTAAAACAACCTTTCCGAAAACGTCCGAGCGTGCCTTTATCACGGACTCTATCCCCTTCAAACCCTCCATCAGGGACCTGTCCCCCAACTTCTTGACCCTCTCCTTCAGGGATTTGAAATCCTTCAGGAAGCTTTTGGTGATCTCCGGATCGTTTAGGTCTATGACCTCCCATATCTCCTTCTCCATGCTCTCCAACTCCTCCCTCAGCTCCCTTATCTCCTCCGAGACCCCCTTCATCTGAACGGCGTATACGCCGAGTGATACGGCGAAAAGCAAAGACACACCTATGATGAGGAAAACGGCGAGGTGAAGGCTTCCCTTCCAGCTCATGCTACCCCACACGAATAGGGCGTGCATGGCCGTTAGGGAGAATGCGGTGACCCTCAGGTCCCTCTTGAAGTGGGTGAAGTAAAGCGCCACACCCACCATGAAAAATCCTGCGGCGATCTGGAGCATAAGGCTTCTATTATAAATCGGAAATTTCCCACTTGCACTAAAGGTGGATTCCGGAGTATAATAGCGTATCCGATGGCTCTGAGCATAAAAGCGGAAGAGGCCGGAGATGTTCTGATCCTCAAGCTGAAGGGGGATCTGGACACCTATACGGCGCCGGAGTTCCTTGAGTTCTTTCAGGAGAGGTTGAAGGAGGGGAGGAACAGGTTTGTCGTGGACATGAGCGAGGTTGATTTCGTCAGCTCCTCCGGATGGGGCGCGCTCTCCTCCGCTCTGAAGAGGTGTAAGGAGAAGGGTGGGGGACTCGCCCTTTACGGTATGAGGGGTCAGGTTAAAAGGGTTTACAGGATAATGGGGTTCAGGGTCATACTGAAGTCCTTTGACGACCTGAGAGAGGCGATAAAGTACACACTTGAGTCCAGTATCGGAAGGAAGGGGTATGGACGTTAAGGTGTCCGTTGACGTGGTGGAGGACGACCCGCGGGCGGTGGTCCTCCTCCTTGAGGGGGAGCTGAACACCGCGACGGCGGTTAAGTTTTACGATATGTTCTCGCATCTTTTGAAAAGGCACATCTTCTTCGCGTTGGACATGGGTAAGGTGGGTTTTGTGAGCTCTATGGGGTGGGGGATACTGTCCAAGGCGAAGTACGAGGCGAGTAAGAGGGGAGGGGATGTGGTCCTTGTGAACCTGCAGCCACAGGTTGAAAGGGTTTACAGGATAATGGGTTTTAAAAGCCTCCTCAAGGCCTTTGACGATGTGGACGATGCCGTGAAATACCTCATAAAGCGTCCACCCGTCCCCTGACCACCGTCGTATAATAGCATCCCTATGAGGGAATCGTTTTGGTTTTTTGTGGTCTTTTTGCTGATATCCTGCAGGACTTCCACAGGGGGGGAGGGGAAGAAATCGGATGGAGTTGTTAGGAAGGTCGTGGAGGCCGAGGTGGTTTTTCCAAAAACGCTTGAAAGACGTATAAAGGTGATGGGGACGGTGAAGGGGGGGAACGAGGTTCTCGTATTCCCCGATATGGGTGGAAAACTCGTGGAGATCAACGTTTACGAGGGACAGTACGTCCGGAAGGGTCAGGTCCTCGCCCTGATAGACAGGTCAGCCCCCGGTGTTGAGGTCAAACCCCTACCCGTCATAGCACCGGCTTCGGGGTACGTATACCTGCTCGTAAGGGATCTCGGCGCCTCGGTAAACAGGAGTACACCCATAATGGGGATCGTGGACAGGTCCAACCCGAAGGTGGTCTTCGGTGTACCGGAGAGGTTCGCACCGGCCATAAGCAGGAAGACGGAAGTTTTCGTTGAGGGGAAGAGGGTTAGGGTCCTGTCCGTTTCCCCCGTTCTGGATCCGACCACCAAGACGCTCTCGGTTCGGGCATCCGCTCCGGACGGCTACATACCGGGGCAGGGCGTTGAGGTGGAGGTGGTTGTGGAGAAAAAGGAGAACGCTTTGGTCGTCCCGATTTCCGCGGTTGTGGGGAAACAGAACGTAGGTGTTTTCGTCATAAGGGGTGGAAGGGCCGAATTCACACCTGTGAAACTGGGCGTACGCGCGGGTGAGGAGGTTGAAACGGTTGAAGGTTTGAGGGAAGGGGATACGGTGGTGGTTTTCGGGGCATCCACCCTGAACGACGGGGATGAGGTTCTCATAAGGAGGCTCACGACTTCTGCACCCTCAAAACGCTGAAAACGGTTTCGCGGGATTCCCAAGGGACCACCTTTAACCCCCGACCGGATCTGACCACACTTCTAAACCCCCTTTTTTGAAAGCCGTACCTCTCAAGGAGGGAGAGCAGGTCCGATGTACTCCAGAACCTCGCGACGGAGTAGAACCTGTGTCCCCTCATCCCCTTGCGTATGTACTCCTCTCCCGTTCGGGTTTCCCTTGGGACGTAGCCCAGGAGGAGCTCCCCATTCCGCTTGAGGACCCTCCTAACCTCTTTTATCGTCCTCTCCACATCCTCAAGGAAGCAGACCGTAACTATCAGCAGGACGACGGAAAAGGTTTCCGACTTGAAGGGGAGCTCCTCCCCTCTACCCACGATCCTGTAATCCACCCTTCCCCCGGCCAACCTAAGGGCGTTCAAGGAGGGGTCCAAACCGTACCTGACGCCAAGAGGTGCGGCAAACCTTCCCGTTCCCACACCTATCTCCAGAGCCTTTCCCCTCGGCATCTCCCCGCACACCGCCCTTATCTCGTAGGTGTACACCTCCCTCCCCTCTGTGATGAACCACCTGTCGTAATCCTCGGCGTAAACGTCAAAGGGGTTCCTATTCACACTTTGAGTAGCCGCAGTTCTTGCACACCCAACACCCGTTTTCGTTTATCATCTTCTCGTAGCACTCCGGGCAGAACACACCTTCAACCACATCCCCATCTTCCCTCACGGCCTCAACCCCGTATTTGACACCTTTCCCATCTGAGGACATCCTTACCACCACCTCAACGGGGGGCTTTTCCTCAGGTGGGAGCTGTGGCAGGTCTCCGCTCGCTATAAAGGTTTCGAGGGCCCGTGCTATGGCGTCCGGAACAGACCATATCAGGCTGCCGTCGGGTTGCCTGACGGGGGAGGAGGACTTTATCCCCTTGAGCTGGTGTATTATGGCGTCGGGGGAGACGTTGGAGCGGAGTGCCAGGGATATGAGGCGACCTATGGCTTCGGACATGGCCATCAGGGATGAGCCGGATTTGCCAAGGTGTACGAAGACCTCCTTCGGGCCGTTTTCACCGTCTGTGTTCACGGTTATGTACACCGTGCCGTGTTCCGTCCTGAACTTGTAGGTCTTGCCGAGCATGACCATGGGCCTGGGCTTGGGGGAGATCTTGCCGCTTATATGGACGACCTTCTCCTCCTTCTTCTCCTCTTTCTTCTCGGTTATGAGGATGCCCTCCCTGGAGCCCTCGCGGTAGACGGTCACGCCCTTGAGGCCGGACCTGGCTGCGAGGGCGTATATCCTCCCTATCTCCTCCGGTGTGGTCTCCCTCGGCAGGTTTATGGTGGAGGAGATGGCCTGGTCTATGTGTTTCTGTACGGTAGCCTGCATCAGGACCCGCTTTTCGGGGTCTATCCTGTGGGCGGTGATGAAGAATTCGGGGAACTCCTCCTCGTCCATCTCCTCCCTTCCCAGCATCCGCATGTACTGGCGGGCGAGGGGATGGTATACCCTGAACTCCTTTTGGGAGAGGCTTTCCGCCCTCCTTATGTAGTAAAGGGCGAAGATGGGTTCGATCCCGGAGGATGTCCCGGCGAGCAGGGAGCCGGAACCGACGGGTGGTACGGTCAGATAGGCTATGTTTCTCAGGCCGTGTTTCCTGATCCTCTCCAGGAGCTCCCCATCAAAATCATCAAAGAAGGGGTTTTCAAGGTGTCTGTCCCCGTCGTAATCCGGAAACACCCCCTTTTCAACGGCGAGGTTCACACCCTCATCGTAAACCACGTGCTTCATCCACCTGAAAAGCCTGTCCACGAAATCCAGCGCCTCATCGCTATCGTACCTTATGCGCAGCTTGGCGAGCATATCCCCCAACCCCGTGAATCCCACGCCTATTCTCCTCCTCCTGAAGGATGCCTCCCTCTGCCCCTCAAGGGGTTCCCTGTCCAGGTTGTAATCGTTTACGTTGTCAAGAAACCTCACGTTGTACCTCAACGCCCTTTCCAGAGCCTCGTAGTCTATACGGGCGTTTTCGGTGAAGGGGTGGAGGACGAAGTAGGAGAGGTTGACGTTGGAGAGGTTGCACGCCCCGTAAGGCTCAAGGGGTATCTCGGAGCAGGGGTTGGTGCTTATGACGGGGGCGACGTACCAACCGGTGTCGTATTTTTTGACGTTGGACCAAAGGATTATCCCCGGCTCTGCGGAAGCCCAGGCGTTCTTTATTATGAGGTTCCACAGCTCACGGGCTGGCATTTTTCTCTCTATCCTCCCCACCTCTTCGCTCTCGTAGGACATGACCCATACATCATCCCTTTCCACGGCCTCTATAAGGTCGTTGGACACCTTAACGGATATGTTGGCAAACCTGACCCTACGCCTCTCCGGGTCGTTCTTTATGGTTATGAACTCCGGTACGTCGGGGTGGTCGTCGTTTATGGTTATCATCAGCGCCCCTCTCCTGCCCTGCTGTCCTATAGTCCCGGTGACCTGGGAGAAGATTTCCATGAAGGATACGGATCCCGTTGAGAATATGGCGGCGTTGTTTACGGGTGAACCCGCGGGCCTCAGGACCGATATGTCCGTCCCCACCCCACCACCTCGGCTGTAGGTTCGGGCCATCTCCATGGCGGCCGTGAAGATCCCCTCTATGGAGTCCTCCCTTATGGGTATGACGTAGCAGTTTTTTAGGGTGACCTTCCTCGGGTTCCCCGCCCCGAACATTATCCTCCCGCCGGGCACCACCTTGAAATCTTTCAACATCCAATAGAACCTCTCCTCCCAAATCCTGCGGCTCCCCTCATCCCTCTCCACGGAGGCTATCTCACGGGCCACCCTCCTCCACATCTGCTCCGGTGAGTGTTCTATGACCCTACCCTCGTAGTCGCGCAGGGCGTACTTGTCCAGAAAAACCCTTGCCCTGAGATCATCACCGTGGAAGTACTCCTTCGCCTTCTTGAAGAGCTCCTCCGTATAACCTTTGCGGATCATAAGTTTTAAGTCTTAGGCGGAAGTGTTCCCGGTGGAGGGAGGGAGGGGAATCCGGATTCTCTGAGGTGAGGGGCGAAATTGGTAATTTTTTCCATTTGTGTTGAAGGGCGTTTTTGACCCGGAGACCCCTGCTTTAAAATACCGGGATGAAGCTGCGGGGGGAGAGGGTGGTCTATAAGGGGAAGTTCATGGACTTCGTCGTCAGGGAGTACGAGGGCAACGGGAAGGTTAAGGTGCGGCAGTTGGTGAGGCACCCCGGCGCCGTCGTGATGGTCCCGGTCCTGCCCGACGGCCGGATAATATACGAGAAACAGTACCGGTTCGCCGTAGGCGACTACATCTACGAGCTTCCGGCGGGGACCCTTGAGCCGGGGGAGGACCCCCTTGAGACGGCGAAGAGGGAGCTGATAGAGGAGACGGGTTATTCGGCGAAGGATTGGAAGAAGCTCGCCGAGTTCTACCTCGCTCCGGGCTACTCCACCGAGTACATGCACCTCTACGTGGCCAGAGACTTGGAGTTCGTCGGTGAGGACAGGGACGAGGACGAGGACATAACCCTCGTCTTGATGACGCCGGAGGAGGCGGAGAGGGCGATAGAGGAGAACCTGTTCAAAGACGCCAAGACCATCCTCGGTACGCTGATGTACCTGAAGGAGGTTAAGGGATGCTGAAAGAGGAACTCCTTGAGGTCATAGCCTGTCCTAAGTGCAAGGGGGACCTGACCTACTGCCCCAAGAGGAACGAGCTGCGGTGCTACAACTGCAAACTGGTCTATCGCGTTGAGGAGGACATACCCATCCTCCTCGTTGAGGAGGCCAAGCCCCTGAAAGAAGATGAGCCTTGCGAATAAGTACAGGCCAAGGACGTTTGAAGAGGTCGTAGGCCAGAAGTTCGTAAAGAGGGTTCTTGAAAAAGCGCTTGACAGGAAAGATATACCACAGGCGGTACTCCTTGCAGGGCCGAGAGGAATAGGCAAAACCACCCTCGCGAGGATATTCGCCAAGGGGCTGAACTGCGACCTGGGCCCCACGTCAAAACCCTGTGGAAAGTGCAGATCCTGTGTTGAAATAGACGAGGGTAGGAGCGTAGACGTCGTTGAGATAGACGCAGCCTCCAACCGCGGAATAGAAAACGTCCGCGAAATCCAGCAGCAGCTGCGCTACATGCCCGTCTCCCGCTACAGGGTGTATATCATAGACGAGGTGCATATGCTGACGACCGAGGCCTTCAACTCCCTCCTGAAGACCCTTGAGGAACCGCCTCCCCACGTCGTGTTCGTCTTGGCGACAACCGATCCCCAAAAGATGCCACCGACCGTTTTGTCGCGCCTGCAGAAGTTCAACCTGAAACCCCACAGCGTAAAGGACATAGTTGAAAGGCTCAAGTGGGTGTGTTCCAAAGAGGGGATATCCGCCACCGATGACGCCCTCCGCATGATAGCGGAAAGGGCGGAGGGGAGCATGAGAGACGCCCTTGTCATGCTTGAGCAGGCCCACCTCTACTCCGAAGGCACGATAACGGAACGTGAGGTATCCGAAATGCTCGGAATAGTACCCGATAGGCTTTACACAGACCTTATGAAAAAGGTGGTTGAGGGGGACTTCTCAGGGGCTTTGTCCAAGGCCTCGGATATAACCGAAAGATTCTCACCCTTTGAATTCGCTTCGGGCCTGGTAAAACACCTTGAGAAGAGACTTTTGAAGGATGACGAACTCTCCTTTGAGGAAAAGGTTGTGCTTTTGAGAATGGCCCTGGATATGGAAACGCATATGAGACAATCGGCCGATCCCTACGCGTGGTTGAACTACGATATAGCGAGGATGTGCGCCTTCAGGCGTGTTGTAAACCTTGACGAGATAAGCAGATTTCTCGGATACGTTCCCCACACCGACGAGAAGATCCCCCAAGATGATCGCACGCAAAGGAAAGATCCCCTTGAGATCCTCACCGAAAGGGATCCCACACTGGCGGGCTACGTATCCGAGTCCGATTACACGGTTGAGGGAAATACCCTCAGGATAACCGTAACAAGCAGGCTCGCGGCGGAGAGGGTGAAGGGTGGAGAGGCTCTTCTCAGGGAGGTTTTCGGTGTAAAAGCGGTTGAGGTTGAGGTCAGCAAAGTTGAGAACTACAGGGACCTGTTTGAAGAGATAAGGAAGGATTGGGAAAATATCTGAGCCGTTCTGGAGCTAAAGGTTTGCCCTCTCCTTCAGGGACAAAACCGCCCTGTAGAGCCTATCCAAAATCTCCTCCTTGTCCATGTCGGGAGCGAACTCCAAAGCCTCCCCCACTACCACATCCACAAAGAGGGGGACGGGGAGGAACTGCCCCTTTGGAAGGATCCTCCACGTATTGCTTATATAAACCGGTATGACCTTTACGTCCGGCCTCCGTTTTATCAGGTGGGCCACTCCGCTCTTAAAAGGCCCGACGCTTTCGCCGTATCCACGCGTCCCTTCGGGGTATATTATGAGGGAATACCCCTCATCCAGCGCCCTCTCCATGATCCGGAGGGGATTGTTCCTCAGGGAGGGTTTCCTCGGTATGGGCAGGATCTTGAACAGATAGGAAACCAAGGCGTATACCAACCTGTTCCTCGTCCAGTAATCGGCCGCGGCGACGGGTCTGACCTCTTCAAGTCTGTTGAGGGGTATCAGTGAAAGGAGGACGAGGGTATCCACGTGGCTTGCGTGGTTGGACACCATTATAAACTGACCCTTGGGGAGGTTGACGTTCCCCACCCTCCTAACCCCTATGAACAGTACGACAAAAGGCCTTATGAGAAGGGCAAACAGGAGTTTCCTTACCATTCCATAAGATACCAAAACAGCGAGTAAAAGATAAACCACCCGGCGGTGAGGAGGGGTACGTGAAGACGGCGCGGAACGACCCTTGAAAGCGCCCATATGACCGACCCCACCAGCGCGAACCTGAGCAACCTTGCCGGGAAGCTGAGAAGTAAAAACGCGGTAAGGCCGAAGCGGTTTGCCCCGTAAAGGGAGGCGTACACCTTGTAAGGTACTCCCGAAAACGCTCCCTTGAACATGGCAAAAGCCCCCATACGGTAAACCTGTTCCCTCGCGCTTTCTATCATGGATACGGATATGGCCGGGACCTTCTCCACCATGGTCAGAACCCAATCCGGCCTCCAGGCCGCCAAGACGTACATAACCGCACCGCCTAGGACAGCTCCCAGGGCCGCCCAGACCGCACCCATCAGCGCCCTTCTTATACCCCTTGTGGCGAGGAAGCTGACGGGTACGTCAGGGACTACGAAGAAAAGCGTGGCCTCCGCAAAGCCCCACACGAACATGAACACCTTTTCCCAGCCCCCGGAAAACCTGGACCACATCCAAGGTGGGATTTTAAGGTGGAGGGTGATCCCTGCAAACCGTTTTCCAAAAATCCGCCAGAAGAAAACCCTTTGCCTGTATATAATAGACCGCTATGAGGCGGGACCTAAAGGATTTTAAGCCGAAAGGGGCTGTTGCCTTTTTCGCGGGCATGCTTCTGATGTACGCCGTAATGTGGTTCGCGATATACTTCTACCTGATAATCTCAAGAGGAGGTTAGGGATATGAAGTGGGATTTCATAGACGAGTACGAGGCGTGGGCTTTTAAACTCTCCTTGGGGCTTATCGTCGTGTTCTTCGTCGCCGTCGTGGGGCTTGCGGCCCTGAAGGGCATAGACGTGCCAACGTGCGTGACGGAGTTCAAGCCCTTTGAAAAGGGCGAGCTCGTCCAACTGGGGCCTAAGGAGTACCAGCTCAAACTCCTCGCCCGCATGTGGTCCTTTGAACCGAGGGAGATAGTCATACCCGCGGGTGCAAAGGTCACCGTCTACACCACCAGTCTTGACGTCCAACACGGATTTGAGATAGAGGGTAAGGCCGTGAACCTCATGACCATTCCCGGTGCGGTCAACAAGGCAGAGATCGTCTTCAAAAGACCTGGGGAGTACAGGATCGTGTGCAACGAGTTCTGCGGTATAGGTCACCAGACCATGTACGGCATCATAAAGGTCCTCCCTGAGGAGGAGTACGAGAAATGGAGGGAAGGCTCAAGGTGAAAGGAGGTCAAACATGAGGATAGAACGGTATCTGCGCAACGTAACCTTCTGGCACATGATGGTGGGGATCTTATCCCTGAGCGTGGGTGTGACCTACGGCCTCCTCCAGGTTCTGGCGAGGGCGGGCGTGTACAAATACGGCGGCTTCGTGTACGATACGAAGGCATACTACCAAGGTCTTACGTTGCACGGCGTCCTGAACGCCATAGTCTTCACCACGTTTTTCATAGTGGGATTCCTCTACATAGTGACGGAGGTTTCCCTGAAGAAAAAGTTGAACAGAGGTCTCGTGTACCTCTCCTTCTTCACCATGCTGATCGGCACACTTCTCGCCGCATGGGCCATACTGACGAACAACGCCACCGTGCTTTACACCTTTTACCCGCCTCTTAAGGCCCACCCGCTCTTCTACATAGGCGCCACGCTCCTGATAGTCGGATCATGGATAGCCATACTGAACACCGTTATAACCCATCTGAAGTGGAGAAAGGAAAACCCCGGCAGGCTAACCCCACCTCCCATGGTCGCCGTCCACGCCGTGTACGCGGTCTGGTTCCTGGCCACCATAGGTGTGGCCGTTGAGGTCCTCTTCTTCCTCATACCGTGGTCCCTCGGCCTCGTAAAGAGCATAAATCCGGAGCTGGCGAGAACGCTTTTCTGGTGGTTTGGACATCCCCTGGTGTACTTCTGGCTGCTCCCGGCGTATCTGGCCTGGTACTTCATCATGCCGCGCGTGGCCGGTGGCAAGCTCTACTCCGAGCCTATGGCCCGCCTCGTGTTCATAATGTTCATCCTCTTCTCCGTCCCGGTTGGAACCCACCACCAGTTCTCCGACCCCGGTATAAGCAACACGTGGAAGGCCGTTCAGGCCTTCTTGACGTTCATGGTGGCCGTACCTTCCCTGCTCACCGCCTTCAACCTCGCGGCTTCCCTTGAGTACGCCGGTCGTGTGAGGGGTGGGAACGGACTCTTCGGATGGATAAAGACCCTACCGTGGGGGGATTACAGGTTTGCCGGCTTCATAGCTCCCATGATAGCCTTCATATTCGGGGGTATAAGCGGTATAGTTAACGCCTCCTACAACGTCAACCAGGTGGTCCACAACACCTCCTGGATACCGGGACACTTCCACCTGACGGTCGGAACCGCTTCGGCCATGACCTTCCTCACGCTCTCCTACATACTGCTGGAGAAGCTCTTCGGAAAGAAGCCTTGGAGCAAAGGGATAGCAACCCTCCACTCCTATCTCTGGCTTGCGGGCGTGCTGATCTTCTCCTGGGGCATGATGCAGGTGGGACGGGCCGGAATTCCCAGAAGGACACACCTCGGCCTCTCACCCTACATCGGAGCGGAGGAAAAGGTGTTCATGATCGTATCCGCCGTGGGTGGAACCGTCATGTTCATAGCCTTCCTCCTCTTCTTCGTCAACTTCTTCATCACGGTTTTCAAGAGGCCTGAGGTGGATTCCGAAGAGGTGGACCTGGAGTTTGCGGAGGCCTACCACAAAGAGGACGGAAACCTGCCCAAGGTCCTGGACAACTTCAAGTTCTGGATAGCCCTGGCCGTGATCCTCATAATCGTATCCTACGCGCCCGTTTTCTTTGACGTCTTCAGGGCGACTTACGGAGTTCCCGGCGCCTATTCCCCCTTCAGCCCCTCCAACCTGATCAGGTAAAAAAGGGGGGGAGTTTCCCCCCTTCCTCAACGCTTGAGAAGCAAAAGGGGTTGGAGGGTGAGGGCTGTGAAGAACACCACCCAGGTGAAGATATAACCGAACCTGACAAAGGGGGTTTGGGCGGTGTAAAGGGGGACGTCCACCAAAATGTAGCCCCGCTCGTACAGACCCAGCTCCTTCAAGGGCCTCCCATCGGCGTCTACAACCGCGGATATTCCTGTTTTCGCGGCCCTTATCATCGCCCTTCCACTCTCCACCGTCCTCACCATGCCGAGGTGGTAGTGTTCAACGGGGCCCAAACTGCGTCCAAACCATCCGTCGCTCGTGATGTTCACAAGGACGTTGGCACCTTTTAAAACCGTTTCCCGGCCTATATGGGGAAATATGGACTCATAGCATATCATAACCCCCAAGGCCAAACCGTTGAGCTTCAAAGGGTAAAATCCCCCACCCCTGTGGTATTTCCCCTGACCGAGATCCAACTCCCTCAGGAATTCGGGAAGGTGTTCGTAAAAGGGTAAGTTCTCGCCGAAGGGTACGATCTGAACCTTGTCGTAGCTCCCCAGCACCCTACCCGAGGTGTCCACGAGATACGCCCTGTTGTAGAACACGTACCTCCCCCCCCTCCTCTCGGCCGCCGCGCTGCCGAACAGCAAAGGCGCCTTTAGGGTTTTCACGATTTTCAACACGATACCCTTTGACCTGTCCGAGTGTTCGTGAATTCCCGGAAAGGCCGATTCGGGGGCGACCACCAGGTCCAACTCCTCCCCTTTCAACTCCTCCAGCAGTTGGGAATACGCCCTCTCAACCTCCCGCCATTCCTTGGGGTCAAACCTGAACCTCGGCAGGACGTTGGGCTGGAGGACGGCCACCCTTACATGTCCGCTCGGTTTTCCCGGAGAGTAAAAAAGGCCCCAGAAGAGACCGAGGAAAAGGGACAGAGCGGCCAACCTCCACCACCTCAGGTAAAGGACGGAGGACAAAAAGACGACGAAGAAGGAGAGAAAGTAAACACCGCCTATTGAGGCGAGCTTTAGCAAAGGGGTCTTCAGGAGACTCACACCCAAAAGCCCCCAGGGGTAGGCCAAATCCAAAAGCACCCTACCCTTGAAAAACTCCCAGGTAGTTCCGTTCCACTTTAAGGTTTCAGGCTTTGATGGGAAGGTTAAACCTTTAAGGGGACAAGCCACAGTAAGTGAGCTCATAAGCTTCTCATGCTGATACTTATCCCTAAGGGGCTTCGTGATAGCGTTAACGTAGCTTAAGAGAGCAACCGCTATAACTACAGTGATAACAACGATGATGATGCTGACTACAGGGTTCTCAGG
>JALWZG010000070.1 GCA_027002825.1 Caldifarciminota bacterium | reverse complement strand
CCCAAGCCAACGTAGGCATCTGCAACCTTTGGATGCTCAGGTCCTAAGACTTTGATGCGTATCCTCAGGGCTTTGTCGTAATACTCAACAGCCTTGTCGTAATCCCCCTTGCGGTAGTATGCATTACTCAAGTTGATGTAGGCATCCGTAACTTTTGGATGTTCATGACCAAGGACTTTGATGCGTATCTTCAGGGCTTTGTCGTAGTGTTCAACAGCCTTGTCGTAATCCCCTTTGCGGTAGTATGCACTACCCAAGCCAACGTAGGCATCTGCAACCTTTGGATGCTCAGGTCCTAAGACTTTGATGCGTATCCTCAGGGCTTTGTCGTAATACTCAACAGCCTTGTCGTAATCCCCCTTGCGGTAGTATGCATTACCCAAGTTGATGTAGAGAGTCGCAACATCTGGATGCTCATCACCAAGGACTTTGAGGCATATCTTCAAGGCTTTGTCGTAATACTCAGCGGCCTTGTCATAGTCCCCTTTGTTGTGGTATGCAACACCCAAGCCCCAGTAGACCATGGCGACAGAAAGATTCTCAGGCCCTAAGACTTTGAGGTATATCCTCAGGGCTTTGCTGTAATACTCAATAGCCCTGTCATCATCGCCTTTGTAATAGTATGCTAGGCCCAAATCGTTATAGACATCAGCTTCAAAAACCCTCAGCACATCCTTGACCTCATCCTTGCTCAACTTCCTCCTCTCACCCTCAACCTCCCTCGCCTCTATACCCCTAACCCCCTCTAAAGCAACTTCATACATCCCTATCGCTTCGTCCAACCTGAACGCTTCGCTAAGCACAGAAGCGTAAAGAGAGCATCCCAGAGCCTTAGCCTCGGCTATGCCCTTTTCCCTTCCCCTCTTGCATAACTCTTCGTATCTCTCATCCTCAGCGAGCGAGTGCAACTCCGCATCCCTCTGACGGAGGAGTTCGTGAAGGATATCAAATCCCTTGTTTACAAAAACGATATCACTCAAAACGATGTCAATCTTTGCAAAAGTGCTGTCAAGTGCTGAGAGGAGTATCAGCATAGACGGATATTTTAACACATCCGACCGGATTTTGCAAGGGGGTCCCACGACCTTAGAATTGAAAGATGGCCGATTTTGTCCATCTCCACGTCCACAGCGAGTACAGTTTACTGGACGGAGCTGCCAAGATAAAAGACCTGGTGAAAAGGGCAAAGGAGCTCGGCTTTAAAGCGCTTGCCTTAACGGATCACGGAAACCTGTTCGGCAGCGTTGAGTTTTACAAAACGGCCACAGAGGAAGGTGTAAAACCCATACTCGGTATGGAGGCTTACATAGTTGACGACCGAAGGAAAAAGGACAAGAAGAACAAGGATTACAACCACATAACCTTACTGGCTGCGGACAACGAGGGTTGGATAAACCTCATGAAACTCTCTTCGGAGGGATTTTTAACCGGCTTTTACGGCAAACCCCGAATAGATTGGAAGCTGCTGGAGGAACGTTCAAAGGGGATAATCGTTCTTTCGGGATGTCCCAAAGGGGTTATAGCGGAGAGTGTGCTTAGGGGGGATTACAGAGGCGCAAAGGAGTGGGTTGCGAAGTTGAGGGATATTTTTGGCGACAGGTTTTTCCTTGAGGTGCAGGACGTGGGAATACAGGAGAACGAGGCGATAAACAAGGCCCTTTTGGAGTTTTCAAAACACTTCGCTATACCCCTCGTAGCCACGAACGACGTACATTACGTAAACCCCGGAGATCACGAGCTTCAGGAGATCCTGATGGCCATATCTCAGGGCAAAAAGATAAGCGACAGGGACAGATTCGTTATAACCAGCACCCAGCTGTACATGGCGTCCGCCGAAGAAATGCTGAAAAAGTTCTCATGGATGCCGGAGGCGGTCAAAAACACCCTCCTCGTGGCGGAGATGGCCAACGTGAAACTGGAGCTTGACCCCACAAAGCTGAAACTCCCACCTTACGAAATACCGGAGATGTACGAAAGTGAATTCGCATACCTCAAGGCGGTAGCCGTAAAGGGTCTGGAGGAGAGGATCAAAAACCTACCCGAGAGCGAAAAGGAAAGGTACAGGGAAAGGTTGAATTACGAGCTCTCCGTCATAGAGAGGACGGGTTTTGCCGGATACTTTTTGATAATTTGGGATTTGGTAAAGGCATCAAGGGGGATGGGGGTTAAGGTGGGGCCTGGCCGTGGTTCGGCGGCAGGATCCCTTGTGCTTTACTCTCTGGGGATCACGCAGATAGACCCCCTAAAATACGACCTCCTCTTTGAAAGGTTTCTCAACCCTGAGAGGATATCGCCTCCGGACGTGGACATAGACTTCCAGGACAACCGTAGGGAGGACGTAATAAAGTACCTCCGCAAGAGGTACGGTGAGAAAAAGGTGGCACAGATCATAACGTTTTCCAAGCTCAAGGCGAGGGCGGCCTTCAAGGACGTAGCCCGGTATTACGATGTGCCTTTTGATAAGGCGAACCGCATCTCCCAGCTCATCCCCAACGTTCCCACCGATCCCATAACCCTGGCCGAGGCGTACGAAAGCGTTGAGGACTTTAAAAAGGCCGTAAGCAAAGACCCGTGGAGGATGGTGGTGCAAAAGGCCATAAGGCTTGAAGGTTTCACAAGGGGAACGAGCGTTCATGCGGCCGGAGTTGTGATAGCCCCGGACGACCTCACCAATTATGTGCCACTGGCGAAGAGCAAGGACGAACAGGTCATAACCCAATACGATATGGGTTCCCTGGAACTTTTGGGCATGCTGAAAATAGACGTTCTGGGCCTACGCACGCTCTCCATGCTGGACCACGCCGAAAGGCTGATAAGGGAAAACTACGATCCGGACTTCTCCCTGGAAAAGGTGCCCCTTGACGACGAAAAGACCTTCAAACTCCTACAAGAGGGTAAGACCATGGGTGTCTTCCAGCTGGAGGGGACCAACATGAGGAAGATCCTCATGAGGTTGAAACCCACCTCCCTTGAAGACATAATAGCGATAAACGCCCTTTACAGACCCGGCCCAATACAGAGCGGAATGGTTGACGAGTTCATAGAGAGAAAACACGGGAAACCGTTTGAGTACGAGTTTGAGGAACTTGAACCCATCCTCAAAAGCACCTACGGACTCTTCGTGTACCAGGAACAGGTGATGCTCATGTCAAGGATACTCGCCGGTTTCACACCGGGAGAGGCCGACATCCTCCGGAAGGCGATAGGCAAGAAGAAAAAGGAGTTGATGGAAAAGATGAAACAGAAGTTCATAGAGGGGGCGGTAAGGAGGGGTTATCCCGAAGAGAAGGTGAGAAAGCTGTGGGACGATATAGAGAAGTTCGCCTCGTACTCGTTTAACAAATCCCATTCGGCCGCCTACGCCCTAATAGCCTACTGGACGGCCTACCTGAAGGCCAACTACCCGCTCGCGTTTTACACGGCCGCCCTATCCTCCTTCAAAGGATCACAGCAGCAGAAGTTTTTCAAAAACGCCCCCCTTTTCATAGCGGAGATGAGGGAGATGGGCATAAACGTCTTCCCTCCGGACGTAAACGAAAGCGACGCCGACTTCAAACTGGACAAGGGTAAAAACTCGGTCATATGGGGACTCGGATTCCTGAAGGACATAGGTTGGGATATGGCCCGTAAGATCGTGATGGAAAGGGAAAAGAACGGACCTTACCGGGGAGTCTCCGAGCTCGTCAGGAGGGTAAAGCTTAACAAAAAATCCCTTGAAGCACTGGCCAGGGCCGGGGCGCTCGATTCCATATCGGGTATGACCCGTTCCCAACTCCTGAAGGACATAAGGAGCGGTAAGGTCTCCAAAAGGGCGTCGGGTTATCTCTTCAAAGACCTGATGGAAGTCAAGAGGGAAGTGGAGGACAAGAGGGCCATCCTCCACATGGAGAGACAGTCCTTGGGACTTTACATATCCGGTAAACCCCACGAGGACTTCTTACACGTCCCCAGGGCCTACGGATTCCCCAGCATAGGCGAGCTGGAGAGGAGAGTTGGAGAGGAGGTGGAATTCATGGGGTCCCTCGTGTACTTTGACAAGAGGAAATTCCGGGACGGCACAAAGGTCTTTCTCCTCTTTGAGGACGGATCGGCCACGGTTCAGGCCTCCATGTTCATATCGGAGGGTCTGGACGACCTCCTCCAGAAGTTGGAGTCAAGCCTGGTGTTCGTGGTAAAGGGGACGGTGAGAAAGATCTCGGAAGAGGATGACGGGGAAGAAATCCTTGAAGTCAGGATAAGATCCGCCTCGGACATCCTACCCATAGACGATTACCTGAGGTCAAGGAAACTCCTCCAGAACGTTTCACTTGAGAGGGTGTTCAAGAGGTTCGTAGAGCTACAACCCAACGGGTACAGATCACCGGAGGAGTTCAAAAAGGCCTTCGTAAGGTTTTGGATAAGGGAGATCGCGGGTGAAGGGTTTGACGAAGGTGTGCCTTACCTTCCGGGTCTGAAGGTGTTGAAAAGGCTTGTGCAGAAGGACAACCTGCTCCTCAGGAAGCGGGATGACATATACGACGAGGGTGCGTTTTCCCTCCTTGTGAGGGATATGGACACCTGGAGAAAGGTGGTTGAAAGGATAAAAGGCGGAAATGCTTGACCACCTCCAGTTCTTCAGAAATCTCAAGAGGAACACGGAAAAGGGGGTGTTTATACTCGCCGGACCGGAGCAGTACCCCGCCAAGGCGATAGTCCAGGCGATAGCCAACACCATAGGGGGCGGCGTAAAGGTCCTGTGGGGTGGGGATTTCAGCACGGGCAAGCTCATAGAAGAGGTACTGAAACACACATCGGCCGAAATGTTTGAGAGGTACACGGTGTGGGTGAGATACCTGCCGGGGGAAAAAAACGCCCTCAGGAGCCTCAGGGAGAGCTTGAAAAGGCTTGAGGGGGTCAGAGGTGTTGTGTTTTCCATATACGAGAATGCCGAAAGGCTGAAATCCCTTGAGAACGAAAGGGTTTTGTTGGTGAACATGCGTCCCCTGAACCAGAAGGAGTTTGAGGCTTGGGTTCTCAAGAGGTTCAGGTCTCCCGGAGAGAAGGTGTCAAGCCTCCGGAAAAGGCCCGATCTAAAGGCCTTACTTTTGGAAAACCTTCCGAGGGACCTGAGGGAGGCCGAACTTGAGATAAAGAAAATCCTCCTGTACTCGGACAGGCCCACAAGGGAATCCCTGAACCTGCTCTGGGACGTTGAAGACGTAAGGCTCTACGAGATCAGCAAAAGGGTTCAGGAAGGTGATGTGCGGGAAGCCCTGAACCTGGTCCAGCACTTTCAGGAGACGGGACTTGAACCCTCGCTCGTATTGGGCAGACTGATAAGGGACATGACCAACCTCGCCTACGTGAAGCTCAACCTCTCACCGCCCTTTCTCAAGAAAAAGGGGACAACCTCCGCCGTAAAGGCCATGAGGTACGTCCTGCAGAGGATCAGCGAAGGGGAGATGAGGGCCGTACTGGAGGAGCTGATAGGGGCTGAGATGGCCTTCCGCACCACCCTTAGGGCGGAGTCGCGGTGGGCGTATCTCAAGCTGGTCGTGGGACGTGTGGCCAACCTTTTCTCGGAAATACCCCGTGAAAAAAAGGTTTCTCGTAATTAGGCTCTCCTCCCTTGGGGATTTGGTCCTCATATCCCCGGTTCTAAGCTATCTTGGGGAAAAGGGTGAGGTTCACCTCCTCACTTACAGGGGTTTATCCGACGTCTACGAGGGGGACGAAAGGGTGTCCAAAACCATAACCCTCAGCAGGAAACCCACACCGAGAGAGGTGCGGGAGGTTTTGGATATGCTAAAGGCGGAGGGGTACGAGGCCGTATTTGACCTACAGGTCAAGGCTTTGACCCTCTTCATATCCCACAACCTGAAGGGTGCAAAGGTCGTCAGAACCGACAAGAGGGCGCTGAGGAGGAGGTTGCACGTGTGGTTCGGATGGCCTCTCCCCTACACCTATGTGGCCCGTTCCCATCTCACAAGGGTGGCCTCCTTCTTCGGTGAGATCCCACCAAACATAAAACCCTCCCTCAAGCCTAGGCCCAACCCCTTGAAGGGTTTAGGCGATTACGTTCTTCTCTCACCTGAGGCCAGCACCCACCTGAAGAGGTGGGACTTCAGGAGGTTTTCCAGCCTCGCCAGGGGCCTGAAGGAAAGGGGGTACGAGGTGGTCTGGGTGGGTGTGGAAACCCGCCCTGAGGTGGAGGTGGGTGTGGACATGAGGGGAAGGACAAACCTGAAGTCCCTCATCGGGATCGTGGGTGGGGCCAGGGCCGTGGTGGGAAACGACAGCGCCGTCATACACATAGCTTACGCCTTGAACGTCCCAACCGTAGTCCTTATGGGACCCACGACCCCATCGTTCGGATTTGTGCCGAGGGAGCGCAACGTAGAGATCGTGGAAAGGAACCTGAAGTGTCGTCCCTGCTCCACAAACGGCTCGGGGAGGTGCTGGGTGGGTGGAAGGCCCTGTCTGGACATAGGGGTTGATGAGGTCCTCGCTCACCTCTTCCGTCTACCCCACATCCACCCCACGTGAAACTCAACCGTAGGGTAAGATATGTGAGGTGCTGGGGAGTTTCCGGAGGAAAGGGGAACCCGCCCACCCCTCAGGGGGTACAAAAAGCTCATACCCACGTAGGCCCTGACGGTTCTCACGAACGCCAGCTTTAAGTTGTAATATCCGCCGATCCCCGGCGCCAGACCACCCGTCCTGTACCTGTAAACGGCCGTGTAGCCCCCCATCTCCTCCCTCCTCTCCCCCTCTATCCTGACACACAGGTAGGAAGCCATGAGGCCGATCTCGTGTCCTCCCAACACAAGGGAGGTTTTGACCCTCGGCCAGTTCTCCAGACAGGGGCCCGCCGTCTGGATGTTGGGGTAGAGCGAGGCCTGGAGGGTGAGGGGGCCGAATTTGAAACCGCCGTAGACATCCGCACCGAGAACCGCGCTCATCGTAGGTATGGGTGGTTTCACCTCCCCACCGCTGAACCCTCCTCCGAGCCAGATCCCCCAAATCAACGTCATCCCCCACCTCCCAAGGTTATCCTCCTGCACTCCTTGGACGAGACGTAAAACATCAGGGTATCACCACCGGCGATCAGGGTGTACTTCCCAGGAGGCACACTGTCTATGTAGGCGGCGGACACGTACTCCAGGGAGTTTATCTCAAGACACTTTCCCCCCTTCGTCACCGCAACGGGCTTTTCCCAAGTCAGAACCTCTATTATGGACGACCTGGACTCCTCCGTGGTATCACAGGAGGGGCAACCGGCTCTCGTTGAGGGCGTATCCGGAACCATCACAACACCACATTCCCCTTTTATGTCCCTGTCAACCCTTGCGCATCCACTACCCGTCGGCAAATAGACCACAACCTCACCCTCGGCCGTGTTCGTGTAGTACTTGGACTTGTAAAACCCCTTCAGCCTTCCGCTCTCCACGACGGTATCCCCCCTTTTCAAATAGTAGGAGGGGAAGGTCCCCCGACTTTCAATATAAACCGAACCGGGTATCACCTCCTCGTAATACCTCTCTTCGGTACATCCCAGGGCGAGGAGAAGGGGTATCAACACCTTCCATCTCATACCTTTGAATTCTACAACGGATAGGGGGAAGAAGGAATGTCAGAACAGGAAATCCTTGATTATCCAGAAGGCCGGAAGGGAGAGAAGAAGGCTGTCAACCCTGTCCAGAAGCCCTCCGTGTCCCGGTAGAAGTCTACCCGAATCCTTTACACCCTTTTCCCTCTTCAGGGCGGACTCCACCAGATCCCCTATTTGGGCGAAAAGACCTATGTAAGCCCCTAAGAGGACGGAGGAGAGCGGTGGATAACCCATAACCCATCCCATACCCCACCCCACCGCCGCGCTTCCGACTATGGCACCTACGTATCCCTCAAGCGTCTTACCCCTGCTCACGCGTGTGAACACCCGATGCCTTCCGAAGAGCTTTCCCGAGAAGTAGGCGAACGTATCGGCCGACCAGTTGCAGACCAAAACGTACAGCAGCAGGTTCGCATCCTCCTCCCTCAGCCTCACCGCTATGTGTGCGGGGAAGAGAATGAAGACGGCTATTGATATAAGGACGAAGGCCTCCTTTACGGAAAAGCCCATCAGGTAATTCGCCAAACCGAAGACGGCAAGGAGTATAAGGGTTAGGGCGAGGTTCTCCGTCCAAAAGGCCGCCGTGATCGCCAGGCCCCCGGCCAAGAAGCTCACAAAGCTGAACTTGTAAGCCACGAGTTTGTAAAGTTCGTAGTAAACCAACAACACGGCCACGTAAACGAAAACCTCAAAAACCACACCTCCGACGTAAAAGACCACACCGAAAAGCACCGCAAGGACAAGGGCCGCCAAAACCCTCGGTAGGAGATCATAAAACCTTCCCAAACTTCCTGATCCTCCTTGAGTAGTCCTCCAAAGCCTTCAGGAACTCCTCCTCACGGAAATCCGGCCAGAGCGTAGGTGTAAAGTAAAGCTCCGCGTAAGCCGACTGCCAGAGGAGGAAGTTTGACAGCCTGTACTCCCCGGCCGTCCTTATTATCAGATCCACATCCGGAAGTTCCGGATCGTACAAAAACCTCCTGAACGTCTCCTCGTCCACCTCCTTCAGACCGGCCTTTATGATACCGTTTACGGCATGCACTATCTCCCGCCTTCCCCCATAGGAGAGGGCGAGTGTTAGGACCATCTCCCCGTTCTCCTTCGTCTCACCGATTACGTAGTTCAGGACCTCCAGAACATCCCCTGGGAGGAGCGATAGGTCCCCTATCGCCCTGACCTGCACCCCCAAGTGGTTGAGGTTTTTTATCTCCCTCCTCAGGAGGAGCTTTAACATGTACATCAGGGCCTTCACCTCCTCCGCAGGTCTCTGCCAGTTCTCAGAGGAAAAGGTGTAAAGCGTCAGATAGGCTATTCCCACCTTCTTCGCCGTCCTTATGATCGTCCTGACGGATTCCACCCCCACCTTATGTCCCATAACGCGGGGCAAACCCCTCTCCCGCGCCCACCTCCCGTTCCCGTCCATTATTATGCCCACGTGCCTTGGTATCCTATCACTCAAGGATTTCCTTTTCCTTTTCTTTGAGTATGCTCTCTATCTGTTCCACGTACCTGTCCGTTATCTTTTGGATCTCCTTCTCCGCCCTGTACCTGTCGTCTTCCGTTATCTCCTTTTCCCTTTCCATCTGGCGCACCTTTTCTATGGCCTCCCTTCGGGCGTTTCTGACGTGTATCTTGGCCTCCTCCGCGAGATGGCGTACGAGTTTCAAGAGCTCCCTTCTGCGCTCCTCCGAGGGTTGTGGGATGGGTATCTTCAAAACCTTTCCCTCCTTGACCGGGTTGAGGCCGAGGTTTGCACCTTTTATAGCCCTGTCTATATCGTTTATGGCCTGCGGATCCCAGGGCTGGACGATCAGGGCGCTTTCCTCGGGATGGGCGCTTATACCCGCTATCTGGCGCAGGGGTATTTTCTGTCCGTAGTAATCCACTTTCACACCGTCCAGAATGGAGGGGTTGGGCCTACCCACCTGGATTTTGGTAAGCTCCTTCTTGAGGAACTCAACCGCCCTTTTCATGGACTTCTCCATCTTCTGGTATACCTCGTTCATATGAAGGTATTCTATCGCTGTAAGGTAGGAAATACACGGGTGGGGAGAAGGCCTTTACCTGATGGTCTTCGTTATGGTTATCAGGCGGTGAGATCCCTCCTCACTTATACGCACCATGAGGGTTTCGCTCGTTATGGAGTAGAGTTGACCCGCGGCGACACCTTCACCCACCCACCTCCTGTAAAACCCCACCACGCTGTCATAGGGGGCTTCCGTTTTCAGGACGTAGGTTATGATCGGCCTTCTCCCCGCTCCCACCTTTACCATCCCCTCCACTTCCGAGCCGGGGTATTGGGGCACACCCATCACATCCGTCCTGTAAGGGATGTCCTTGCTGACCTCCACCTCTGAACATGAAAGCACCCCTACCAACACCCACACCAAAAGGCGCATGCCTTGCCCCTCTATCTCAGCAGGACGCGGTAGAGCCTGTCCCCCAACCTTACCATGTACACACCGCGCGGGACGTCAAGGTATATGGTGTGTCTGCCCACCGATAGGCTCTTAGCGTACTTCAACCTACCGGCGACATCGTAAACCCTTATAGGTGTGGGATGGGTTGTGGAGACGTGGAGGACACTTCCCTCAACCTTGAAGGAGATCTCCCGCCTCTCCTCCTCCACGGCGAGTTCCTCGTCCAAACCTCCGAGGATGCACGGACCCCATACGGTGACGTAGCAGGAGTGATCTCCGACGGCAAAGGCCACGTCAGTGGGGGAAATCTTAAGGACCACGATCTCGGACGTCACATTGTAAGGTGTAGTCCCAAGTGTGCTTATAACCCCCATGGTGGAGCCGTCTATGAGCCTTATGGCGTTTCCGCTGCTCTCCACTATTATGGCGTCCAGGGAGCCGTCCCCTGTCAGATCCATCAGGGTGGGAGGGTAATTGGAGAAGGCTCCGGCTCCGGATGTCCTTCCGAGGGGTGAACCGTCTGTGCCTTTTACCACGTGGAGCTCCCCAGATGAGACGTACCACACATCCTCAAGCCCATCCCCATCCTTATCCCCGAGGGCCACGACCGAATTGCTCGGAGCGGAGACACTCCACATCTGGGACCACCCCGACATGCCGTAATCGTACGCCGATACGCTTCCGACTCCCGGAACCACTACCTCGTGGTCCCCATCGCCGTCAAGGTCCCCGACCGCCACCGTGTAGTCCGGAGGGGTGGATACGCCGCTGGGAACACCCGCGGCAAAGCTGGAGTGAAAAGCCCCCGTCAGGGCGTCCAAGACGTAAACGTTTCCGTCATAGGCGGGATAGAGGACCTCGTAGTTCCCATCACCGTCCACGTCCCCAAGGGCCGCGGCGTGCAGCGTCGCTGCGGAGTAAGTCCAGTTTTCAATGTACGTTGATGCGCATCCGCTCACACTGACGGCCGTACCCCCGTAGGCCACAAAAACCTCCGGACATCCGTCGCTATCAACATCGGCGACCAGTGGGGACGGTCCCCTTCCATCAACCTTATCATAGGAGTAGACCGTGGCGCCCGTTGCGAGGTCTATCACCTCAAAGTACTGCTCGGCGTTGGAGTACACCTTCTGGCTTATGTTTGACGCCGCTATGGAGGCAATGGGTGTGGGGTAGTTGTCCCCGGGGTTGAGCCAAAGGGCTGCTCCCGAGTTGCCGTCAAAGGCCTTTATGCCGTCGGATGTGGTCTCGTTCGCGAGTATATCGTGATCCCCGTCCCTGTTCACGTTTGCGGTTATAATACCTATGTCAAGGCCGCCGTGGACCACATCGTAGAGCTCGGCCATGGATGAGGGACAGGTCGCCCTCAGGGGTGTCCTACCGGTCCTGCGGAAGTCGTGCCTGTACTGTTTCCAGAACTCGTCCCTCTCCGAGAAGTCCTCCGGTGGGTACTTCAGCCAGGCTATGCCCGTGCCGTTGGTTATGGACGTGGTGTTGTAGGAGTACAGGAGACCCACACCTCCGACCGGCGATTCTATTCCGATCGTGGCGTCCCCGGCGAAATCGTAAGGGCCTCCCCCTATCCTCGCGACATCGTAGTAGAAGAGGATTGAATCCCCACCGCCGTATCCCCCCTCGTAGAGTATCACACCGAACCTACCCTCATATGTGGAGGTGCCCACGTGTCTGACCCCACTCCATTCAACCTTGAACCACCTGTTGGGCGCAGTACCACCCGACTCGTAGTATATCCCTCCCGTGGGCGAGAGCTCAAGGTCATCCCAGTAAACGGCTATTATGTTGTTCGGAGGGGATGCTGAGGGTATGTTGGTGTTGACGGGGAAAGAGGAGGAGAAGCCCGTACCCAGGCCTATCCACCCGTTTGTGGAGACGGTTATGGACGTGTAGGAGCTTCCGTAAAACTCAAAGGCGAAAGGAAGGCTCAGCGTGAAGAGGGCGTCGTTTGCACCCTGAGAGCCGGGTATCAGGTTTGAGGGTGAGCTCCAGACGACCGAGTTGCGGCATTCCCACACGTAGCCGAAGGGGTCCGGACCACCGGTTCCGGAGCATGCCACACCCCCCTCTTTTCTCCACTCAACCGTCCAGTTGGCGTTGAATCCGCTTATGTTCGGGGAGGTACCGGTGACGTTTGCTCCCGTGTATGTCAGACCTATTGTGCCACCCGGGTTTTCAATACCCACCGTTGCGGATATGCTCCCGCTCATGGTGTTGTTGCCGTAGGAAAACCTTATGATGTTCTCGCCGTAGACCTGCTGCTCGTAGATGATGATCTGGAAGGAGGCGTTCCCGCTCCCACTGTATCTCCTGACATTCCTCCACTCTATCACGAACTTCCTGTTCGGAGATGTTCCCACGACCTCCGTGTATATGTTGTCCTGAACCACCAAGTCATCCCAGAATACGGCGAGAAGGGCGTTGGGGTTGGACGTGTTGGGTAGGTTGCTGTTGCTCAGATAGGATGAGGTCACAGGTTCAAAGGAGGCCCATCCGTTGGTTGAGACGTAAACCGTGTTGTAGGTGTTGCCGTAAAACGTGACGGGGAACGGCAGGGGAACGCTGAAGTACGCGTCATCCCCTGAACCCACAACGTTGGTTGCCGTGTGCCATTCAAAGGCCACACCGTCATCCCACACGTACCCGTACGCGTCGGGTCCTCCAACAGCGCTCAAAACCGTTAACACCATAGACGGGATTTTAAGGGGGAAAGTTAAACTTTGTGGGGGTGTTTCAACCTTACAATAGCACGGTGATACTCCTGCCGCGCACGAGGTTCAAGAGGATACACATGGTGGGGATAGGCGGGTCCGGTATGAGCGGTATTGCCGAAATACTCCACAGGATGGGCTTTGTCGTTCAGGGGTCGGACATAAGCAGGAAACCGACCACGGAGAGGCTTGAGGCCCTGGGGGTTAAGGTTTTCTACGGCCATGAGTACGGAAACGTAAAGGGTGCGGACCTGGTGGTGTATTCCTCCGCAATACCCCCGGACAACCCGGAGATACAGGCCGCCAGGGACCTCGGAATACCGATCGTTCAGAGGGCGGAGATGCTCGCAGAGCTCATGAGGGTGAAGTTCTCAATAGCGGTTTCGGGGGCGCACGGGAAAAGCACAACCACTTCCATGATAGGGCATATACTGAAGGCCCTGGGTAAAAACCCCACGGTTATAGTGGGTGGGATACTGAAGGAGGTAAGCACAGGGGGTATGTACGGAAGCGGGGAGTATCTGGTGGCCGAGGCCGACGAGTCGGACAGGTCCTTTCTGAAGCTCCTTCCGAGTGTTGCGGTTATCACGAACATAGACAGGGAACATATAGAGACCTATGGAAGCATGGCCAACCTGAAGATGGCCTTCATAGACTTTGCGAACAGCGTACCCTTTTACGGGGCGGTTCTGGCTTGCGGGGATGATGAAAACACACGACACATACTGCCCTTCTTGGAGAGAAGGGTTTTCACCTACGGTGTGTCCGAAGGAAATTTCTTTCAGGCCAGGAACATCGTTTTGAACTCCCTCTCATCCACGTACGATCTTTACGTGGATGGACGAAGGGCGGCGGAGGTGGTTTTGAACGTGCCGGGTCTGTTCAACGTCAGGAATTCTCTGGCCGCACTCGGTGTCGCGTGGGAGTTGGGCCTTGACTTGAGGGACGCCGCGGAGAGCCTAAGCGCTTTCAGAGGTGTAAAGAGGAGATTTGAGATAAAGGGTGAGTTCATGGGCGCAACCGTCGTAGACGATTACGGCCACCATCCGACGGAAATACAGAACGTCCTCTCCGTGGCAAGGGGGATGGGAAGGGTTGTAGTGGTGTTCCAACCCCACCGCTACAGCAGGACCAAGGACCTCTACAGGCAGTTCGCCGAGGTTTTAACCGGGGCGGATCACGTCGTACTTCTGCCCATCTACCCGGCGGGTGAGAAGGAGATCCCCGGTGTTAGCAGCAGACTCATATACGATGTGATGAGGGCCTCGGGTTATGAAAACGTTGACCTCGTCTCGGACTTTGAGGAGGCCGCAGATAGGATCAAAAGCGTCGTCCGCGAGGGGGACGTTGTGATACTGCAAGGCGCCGGAAACGTTTACAAGATCTGGGACCTACTCGCAGCCGTCCATGCTACGTAAGCTGAAAACCCTCACATCCGTTTACTACGACCTGATGATAGAGTACAGGGCGGAGATAGTTCTCTGGATGCTCTCCGGTGTCCTACCCTTCATCCTAATGGCCGTGTGGATGAAGGCCTCAGAGGGCTACGATTACGGTTTTTCATCGCTTGACTTTGCGAGGTACTTTTTTGCCGTTTTTTTGACCCATCAGCTCATCTCCGTCTGGGTGATATGGGAGTTTGAGGAGGATGTGCTTTACGGCCATCTCTCGCATTATCTCCTTCAGCCTCTCGATCCGGTGTGGCGGTACGTGTCAACCCATCTGGCCGAGAGGTTTTCCAGACTACCGTTTCTGTTTTTGATAGCCCTGTTCTTCTTCCTCCTTTATCCGAAGGCCCTATGGTCGCCCACCCTCCCCCAGCTGGGCGTATACCTTGCGATGCTCCTGCTGGCCTTTGCCGTTAGGTTCCTGATACAGTACTCCCTTTCCATGCTGTCTTTCTGGATGGAGAGGGTTTCCGCCCTGGAGGAGGTCCATTTCCTCCTGTTCATGTTCCTCTCCGGTTATATCGCACCGCTTGATCTGTTTCCGGAAGGTGTGAGGGATGTTGTCATGCTAACGCCTTTTCCCTACATGATAAACGCCCCGGTTAACGTTCTCCTCGGGAGGGAGGTGGATTACGTTCAAGCCTTTTCGGTTATGGGGGTATGGTTTGCCGTTCTTTTCATTTTGAACAGGTTGCTCTGGAGGATGGGTGTGCGGAAATACTCGGCCATGGGGGCTTAAAGAGGTAGCGCTTGCAAACGATCATGCCTCAGCCTTAAAATAGCGGCAGTAATGGTACTACTTACATTAGTATCGGTTGACTCTCTGAGGGTGATGAAGGTAGGCGAGTTGCACTGGGGCGAGAGGACAGATGTAGAAAGCCGTGTTTTTCCGATATACATGCACTTTTACAGGGATGTAAACAACAGGGAATACGTGATAACGAACCTGATGGGTGGGGGTGTTCTTCTGATAAACGTAGACGATCCCGCCAATCCTT
>JALWZG010000069.1 GCA_027002825.1 Caldifarciminota bacterium | reverse complement strand
GCTTGACACATCGTGGAAAGAAATACGGATAGACCTTGATACCTTGAGAAAGGAGTTTGACGTTTATAATCCTCCACACTGGATATGGGATGAGGGAGTATCCCCGGCCTGTTGGGCATGGGGAAATGATGATAAGGGGAGTGGTTTTTCGCCTTTGAAATGGGGTATAATACCCCTCGCCGACACCTTTGGCACCTACGAGTACGAGATAGAACTAAGCCCGATATACCTCGTGAGGTAGGAGGTGAAACGTGCTCCTGTTATTAACAACGGCTCGTCTCCCTTTCCGGTTTAAAATTTCTCCTCATGGGAGAAAGAGTCAAGCTGTTGCTTCTGCCCTTCATATTACTCTCCTGTGTTCAAAAAGGTGGACCGTGGTTAGAGCTGAGGGTTGAGGACAGCACGTGCGTTTCTACGGTAAAACTGCCCCTAAAACCCATTTCACGTATGCTCTCCTCCCTTCCCCAAGAGACAAAGGATTCCATTCGGTTATCCCTCATGGAAACGGTTAAGTCAAAGGTGATATACAGGTCTGAAGGATATGAGGATATGCTCTCATCTCTGGTGGATTACCTCCTTGACGGTAAGGATCTTCCGGGGAGGGTTTACGGAAAACGATATGTGATCCGCTACCTGAAAGATGGTGATACTGTGGGGTTTTACGTGAGAATATCAAAGGGCGAGTACAAAGCCGGTTCACTCATAGTTATATCGGGTGATGGAACTGAAGTGAAAATCCCCGTCGGTGTTGCAAAGGCGTTCCTTTCGCTTTCCAACACCCTGTTTGGGGACAGCGTACTTATAGAGGGTTTCGGCAGGTTTAGGTTATCGGACCTCGGCAAAATACTCGTAGTGGGTTTTGAGGTGTCCAACGTGTGTAAGGGAGATACGAGCGTCCTGCTCGTCAGATAGTTTGCCTTCCAAGGGTTTAATGCGGGTGTAGAATACCCCGTATGGAAAAGGTGGAGAAGTACCTGTCCGTGGCTTTGGAGCGCATGAAAGATGTGGATTACGGTGAGGCCCGTTTTGTTAGGACAACCTCCCAGCACATAACGGTTAAGAACGGGAAAGTGGAGGTGATAGACGAGGAAGTGGAGGAGGGCATAGGCATCAGGGCCGTTGTGGGTGGGGCAATAGGTTTTGCCTCAACGAACAGGCTACTCTTGGACGAAATCGTCAAGGTGGCCGACCTGGCAAGGGATTACGCACGCCATTCTTATAGGGCCTTGGGTAAGAGGTTCCCCTTTCTCTCAGAGCCTCCCCACAAAGGGGAGTACAGAACTCCCGTCAAAAGGGACCCCTTTAACGTGCCGATTGATGAAAAGATAAACCTACTCGTAAAGGTTGATGATGTACTTTCCCGTTCCCCGAACATCGTTCTGAGAACCGCATCCCTCCACTTTAGGAAGGTTGAGAAGGTCTTCATGAACAGCGAAGGTTCACATCTCAGGCAAACCGTTTACGTAACGGGTGGGGGATACACGGCCTACGCCTTGGTTGATGGGGTCCTCGCCCACCGCTCCTACCCCGCCCCCCACGGTGGGAACCACCTACAGGCCGGCTGGGAGGTTGTGGAGGAGATGGACTTTCTGAAGTACGCCGACCGGATAAGGGAGGAGGCCGTCATGTTTGCCAAGGCTGACACCCTCAAGGAGGAGATGGAGACGACCCTCGTCCTCGGCACCCACCAGATGGTCCTCCAGATACACGAGAGCGTGGGTCACCCCCTTGAGTTAGACAGGGCGATAGGGTACGAGGCCAGCTACGCCGGTACGAGTTTCGCCCGGATAGAGAACCTCGGAAAGTTCCGGTACGGCTCCCCCCTGATGAACATCGTAGCAGACGCCACCCTTGAGAGGGGTCTCGGTACCTTCGGGTGGGACGACGAGGGGGTTGAGGCCCAGAGAGTGGACCTCATAAGGGAGGGGATATTAGTGGGGTACCTCTCCTCAAGGGACAGCGCCTGGGCGATAGGCCTGAAGAGGAGCGGGGGGATGGCGAGGGCCAGCGGCTTCAACCGTATGCCCATGGTCCGTATGACCAACGTCTACCTCCTCCCCGGCGAGGGGACCCTTGACGACATACTCTCCGAGATAAAGGACGGCGTATACATGGACCTCAACAAGTCCTGGTCCATAGACCAGCGGCGCCTGAACTTCCAGTTCTCAACCGAGGTGGCCTACCGCATAAGGAACGGGAAGCTGGCCGAGCCTCTACGCAACGTCATATACTACGGCATAACCCCGGAGTTCTGGGGAAGCATGTACGCCGTCGCGGGTGAGGGGGAGTGGAGGCTCTGGGGCCTGCCCCACTGCGGTAAGGGGGAGCCGGGCCAGTCCATGGACACGGGCCACGGCGCCTCACCGGCTGCCTTCAGGAACGTCAGGGTCGGGACCGTCGCGTGAGCGTTCAAAGGGCCATGGACAACCTGAAAGAGACCTCCCAGAACTCCCTCTCCTCTTCGCGCCTTCTCATACCCTCCACCTCACCCCCCGGAAAGACACTCCGGACCCCCACGGCGGAACCGGTGGGCTTTATGTCATAGGAGAGACCTATCCGAACCCACCCCAACCTTACCACGGGCAACCATCCGTTGCTGTAGACGTCAACGTCCGATTCCGATCGGTAGTAGAGGGAGTTTTTGGGTGAATACCTCCCCCTATCCCAAAACCTGACCTTCAGCTCCGCCTCCACATCCCCCCTGTGGGAAAGCGAAATCTCAAGGTATCTGTAAAGGGAGGAGTTCTCCCTTTGGAAGACGTAAAAGGTGTATATGGCCGATATCTCCGAATACCAGATCAAACTACCCGATGAGGAGGAGGCGCCGAGTGTGTACTTCCTGAGCGTCCTTGAGTCCGCCGAGCGTTCCCTGTGCAGCATGTAATAATCCTCCCTGCGACCCCGCATGTAAAGGGATTTCCCACCCATATCCAACTCCCCTCCTACGAGCATATCCCTCTTTGCGGAGGATTGGTTTGAGAGTTTCCCGAAGTAAGTATCAAGCGTCCGGCTTACGGAAAACTGCATCTTCAGAAAGCCGAAGAACACCGGTGTGTACGATAAAAAGGATTTCACAGCCCTTCTCCCCGTCCCCTCCAAGCCGCTGTAATCGTAGCTTTCCGCGCTGAGAGCAAACTCCCCCCTGTTTGATATGTAATCACCCTGAAGGTTTAAGGACACCTTTCCGGAGGCGTAAACCTTATCGTAATTCTTGAGGGGTGAGCTCTCGTAGAACCTCCCACCGTACCCCGATTTGAGGTACACGTTCAAAGCCCCATTTCTCCTGAAGAAGAGCGCCGCATCGTAATACCTCAACGCCTCGGAATAAAGCGGCAGTGAGTAGCGGGAGTACTCCCCCTTACCCATAAACCCCACCTTTCCGAGGGGTATATCCGTTTCCGGCGATAGGTTCAGCTTAAGCGTCTGCAGGAGGGGGCGGGCCTCGGCGTATACCTTCATGGCCTTTGATGTGTAATTCGCAAACAAACCCGAGTTGTTGAAATCCTTTCCGTACCTCAGCACCCTCCCATCACCCCCTATTGAAAACCCCCCAAGGGAGTATTTCACCCCCAGTGAGTACTCACCCGACCTGCGTGAGTTCACGTTCTCGGAGTAAAGCTGCCACCTTCCTGAGGTGTAGTTGAACACGAACTTCTGGTTTCGCCTGTTCATAGAGGTTGATATGTAGTCCTGGAGTATGGCGTAGAACCCCCCACTCTGCAGGAGGACATCCGTCCAAACGTAGTCCTCGTAGAAAAAGTGCGAAACCTCCAAAATCCCTACCAAACGCCCCCATTCTAAGGATGGACTCGCTTAAAATTCCAAGATGAGGGTAGCGATACTCGTGGACGACCTCTACGATGAGAGGGAGTTTGTGTACCCCTACTACCGCCTGCAGGAGGAGGGGTACGATGTGGAGGTTGTCGCATACCAGGCGAAGGAGTACCGGAGTAAATCGGGTATGAAGGTGAAGGCCGAAAAAGGGGTACAGGAGGTTTCACCCGACAGATACGACGCCCTTGTAATTCCGGGGGGATACGCCCCTGACAGGTTGAGACGTTATCCGGAAATCCTGAAATTCGTGAGGGAAATGGACGAGAGGGGCAAACCCATAGCGGCAATCTGTCACGCCGGATGGGTTCTTATAAGCGCCGGTATAGTCAAGGGGAGAAGGGTAACAGGTTTCTTCTCCATAAAAGACGACCTTACAAACGCGGGGGCGGAGTACGTAGACGAACCGGTGGTGGTCGACGGAAACCTCATAACGAGCAGGGATCCGAGGGATTTGAAGGTCTGGATGAAGGAGTTCATAAAGGTTTTGAAGGGGAGGTGAGGTATGCTCCTCATGACGGGTATGCACTTCGTCCATCCGGAGAGCGCCCTCCCCGTTGATGGGAGGCTTTACGTGAGCGACATAGGGGAATTCGGCAAAAGGGACGGGAAGGTGTACGTGAGGGAGGGGAAAACGTGGAAGGTTTGGGCCTCGGGTCTGTTTGACCCCAAGGGCATGGCCTACTGCGGTGGGAGACTGTTCGTAGCCGATGTCGTCAGGGTGTGGGAGATAAAGGGTAAATCCCTCGTATTCAACCTTGTGGGTCCAAGACACTTCAAGGCGGAGTTCCTTAACGGTATCGCGTGCGGGGCGAGGTACAAACTCCTTCTGAGCGACACCCACGGAAACGCCGTTTACGAGGTGGATGTGAGGAAAAGGGAGGTCAGAAAGCTCTTTGACGTTGACAGGCCCAACGGTGTGGTTTACCATATGGGGAAGGTGTTCGTGATAACCTTTACCTCTCCGGGGAGGATACTGATGTGGAGCGGGGAGAAACTGGACACCGTAGTGGAGACACCGGATCTCAACGGTGGAGACGGTTTGGTCTACGTTCCGGAGAGGGGTTATTTCATCGCTTCGGGTTATGAATCGGGAAAGGTGGTCAAGGTCACCCTTGACGGGAGGGTTGAGGTCATAGCCTCGGGATTGAAAACCCCCGCCGGTATAGGCTTTGACGGCAAATACGTCTACGTCCCCCTCCTTGAGACGGGGGAGCTGAAGAGATACCCGGTTGAGTGATCTACACCTTCTCGATCACGGCAAACCTACCTATGAAACGTGCCGTTTTTGGGAACACGTCAAAATGCTGCGGGTCGCTCTCCACGACGAGGATTCCACCCCTCCTCAGGTGAGCCATGGCCTGCTCTATCAGGGCAAGCGTGATCTCGTATCCCTTCTCTCCTCCTAACAAGGCCTTCCTCGGCTCGTAGAGTATCCTCCTGTCGTAAACCCCCAGTTTGTCCCTCGGAAGGTAGGGGGGGTTGCTGACGATCAGGTCGTACTTTCCCTTTATACCGCTCAGGAGATCCGTGGCCACAAGGAGGACCTCACACCTGTGTCTCTCCGCGTTCACCCTCGCCACCTTCAGCGCTTCCGGAGAGATGTCCGTCAGGACAACGGTGGCATTCGGAAACTCCTTCTTGAGGGTTATACCGATAACACCGCTACCCGTCCCCACGTCCACGATTCTTTTGGGGTTTATACCCAACCCCAAGACTATATCCACGATCCCCTCTGTTTCACTCCTCGGCACCAAAACCCTATCATCCACGTAAAACCTCCTCCCGTAAAAATCCACCTCTCCGACGATATAAGGCATAGGATAACCTCTGGGAAATTCCAAGAGCCTATCCAAGACTCTGGCCGCTTCCCGGACTCCCAGACCTTCAACCAAAAGCGACGCCTTGCTCCTTCCCAAGAGCCTTTCGGCCAGGATCAGGAGGTCATCCGGATCCTGCGCCGTGCATCTGGACACATCCCTCAGGTCCATCCTCGGAAAGTATCAACGTGAACTTCGCCCCTTTTCCCGGCTCGCTCCAAACGCTGATCTTCCCACCTATGCTCTCCGTCAGGAGCTTTACGATGAACAAACCCAAACCCGACCCCTCCTTCTTGGAGGTGAAGAAAAGCCTGAAGAGCTTGTTGATCTTTTCGTGGGGAATCCCCGGACCGAAGTCCCTGACACTTATAAACTTTTCACATCCTTTGGGGTTGACACCGTGGGAAACCCCGGCCTGGACTATCACGTTTTTGTTGGGGGAGGACACGTCTATGGCGTTTGATATGAGGTTCAAGAGGATCTCGTACACGGCGTTCCTGTCCGTTTTGAGTGTGAAATCCCGTGGGAAATCCCTTATGATCTGGACGTTCTTCTTCAGGAGTTTGTGTCTCAGATCCTCTTCTATCTCGTCCAAGAGGTCCGAAAGGTTGAACACGGAAACCTCCCTCTTACCCTTGGCGAGGTTGAGAATGCGCTGGTGTATCCTGTAAATCCTGTTGACACTCCCCCGGATCTTCTCCCTCAGCTTCCTGTCCTCAACGAGCTCTATCAGGAGTATGAGAGAGGATATCGCGTTCTTCACGTCGTGGGAGGCCAGGGCGGACAGGATGCCGGCAACGGCAAACCTCTTCACCCTCGGATCGAACGGGGAGAAATCGCTGAAGAGCGTTATAATCCTGACCTTTCTAAACCCGTCAACGGCCTCCACCACACTCGCCGTGAACTCCTTGTTGGCCACGCGCACACTCTGGCCGTCCTTTAGCTCGGAAACCGATACCTCCTTCATGAACGTCCTGCCGTACTCGTTGTAAAACCGCACGTTCCCCCTCGTGTCCAGGACGAAGATGGGGATGTGCAACCTCTTCAAAAGGTCGTAGTTTATGACACTCTGGGGATACAGGACGATAAGGTACTTCAGATGTCCCTTTTCCTCAACGGCGGAAACACGGGCCTCAACGGGTATCCTCTCCCCGAACGCGTTTAAAACCTCAACCTTTCCCACCGTGGGTTTGCCCAGTTTAAAAGCCGTGTCAAGCATGGCGTCCACGGTGCGTCTGAAGGGTGGAGCGACTACGCTTTCAAGGGAGGATCCCTTTAAGGAATCGGGCGTGTACCCCATCTCCTTCACACCCTGGCCGGAGCTCAAAACCTTCAGATCGCTGTCCACCAACAAAAAAGGCTCTTTGATCAGTGAGAGGATCTCGTACACGACGTTCATACGCGGGCCTTTTGGAGTACGCTCTTCAGGACGAGTTTGGATATGGCATCAAGGGTCTCAAAAACCCCCTTCCCTTGAACGGCTATGGCCTCAAAATAGGGGAACTTTCCACCGAACAGGGCGTTCATCTCCTCAACCGTCATTATGTCCTGGAGGTCCCGCTTGTTGTACTGGAGGATTACGGGTATATCACCCTCCGATATACCCTGGGCGGAGAGGAAGTCCCACATCTCTTCCCATATGACCTTGTTGTCCCTCTCCCTGACCTTTTGGGAGTCCGCCACGAAGACCACACCGTCCGCTCCCCGCAGGACGAGTTTGCGGGATGTCTTGTAGAAGTACTGCCCCGGAACGGTGTAGAGGTGGAACCTCACCTTGAACCCACCCTTGAGTTTGACCTCCACGGGTAGGAAGTCAAAGAAAAGGGTTCTCTCACCCTTCGTATCTATTGAGACCATCTCCCCTCGGAATTCGGGACGGAGTTTCTTGTGGATCACGAGTAGGTTCGTCGTTTTGCCGCTCACGGCGGGCCCGTAATAGACGATCTTGACGTTTATCTCCCTCTTGCCTACGTCTATTACCATACCCCTACTCTTCCTCCAGTATGTCCTTAAAGGAGAAGTCCTCCAAGATGGATAGGTCGCTTCCGAGGATATCGGACACGTCCTGTTTCTGGGAGAGGAGGCTGCTGAGCATGTTGGCCGTACGGCGGATCTCCATGAGGACCACGCCTAAGGGGGCGTCGGAATCAACCGTGACGGCTATAACCCCCACATCGCTTACCCCCACAACTATGAGCATCATGTTGTCGCCGCGCACGTATATCTCACGTAGCCTTCCTCCCTCTATCTCTTGGAGGGCGTGTTCACCCAGGCCGAGTAAGGCGGCAGACATGGCACCGAAGGAGGATTCGTTTGTGCCTGGGAAAAGCACGGACGCTATGAGGATGCCCTCGTAGTTGACCACAGCCACAGACTTTATCTGTGGGTTCCTCTTTATGAGTTTCTTGAGCAGTGTTTCCACTTGCTGGCTCATGTTCCACCTCCGTTAAAGTATTTTAAGGGTGTTCAGGGGCGTTTGCAAGGAGGACGCCAACCGAAACCCCGCTCTGCAAACCCGAATAAACCGACGGGTGAAGGACGATCTCCTGCGAGGAGGAGATACCCAGGAAGGGGAAGGGAACGGCCTTTTTCAGGGCGTCCACCTCCGACGTCACCTTCTCACCCAGGGCGAGTATCCTGACGAGGTCCTCAAAGAAGAGCAGACCGGCCGGTTGTGAGTCCCTCATCAGGGAAAGCGCCCTCAGGGCACCCTTGCTCGTGCTTTTGGCCATCTCCAGGTAGTCGGCCTCCATGAGCCAAACCGTATCCCCTTCGTTCAGATAGGAGTTCAGCAGAACACCCTCGTGACCTATGTCCGTGATGACGAGGGTTTTAAACCTACCGGGGGCGGCCGGATCCGCAACGGCGACCTGATATCTCGTCAGTATCCTCTTCAGCCTTATGGGGTCTTTCAGGTCCTTCCCGCTGATACCCCTGCTGACCAACAGATCCAGCAGAACCTCATGGGCGGGAGAGCCGTCTATTTCCAACACCTTTAACCCCTCAACCCTCGTTATCTCCATGGGTACCAAGGGGTGAAAGCCATGGCTGAAGAACACACCGAAAGGCGTGTTGGTCTTCACGGTTATGAGGGATATGTGGTTGGAGAAAAACTCATCGCCGTGGATTATGGACCAAGGTGAGGGCTTTGACTCACCGAGGACGCCTATGACGGCGAGGTCCACGTACTCCGAAAGGTTCAGGAACACCCTTTCAACGAAGTTCCCCACCTCATAGTTCACAAAAGGCACGGTGCCGATGACGTTGGTGTACCTGTAAGAGGAGCTCTCCAGAAAGGACTTGAGGTCCCCCTCCACCTCCTCAACATCCCTCTGGACGATTTTTACGAGATGGGATGAGATCTCCAAGTCTTCACCTTCCGCCGACCAAAGGGCTACGGCCACACCGCCCTCGTGAAGCCCATCCCTCGTTGCCACAAAATCCCCACACACACCGCCTATTAGGGGCAGCTCCCCAAGGGCCTTTGTTATACCCTTCAGTACGACGCTCCTCTTATCCGCAAACCTCTTTGATATGGCGACGAACGCCAGGGAGGGGTTTCCTCCTAAGGCCTCAAGGGCGGCGTTGGCCACCTTGTACCCTATCACTCCGGGCTTGTCCTCCTCCACAAACCCTACGGCAAACCTGTAATGAACCCCCCTCCGTCTGTCCCCCCTCCTCTCCTTCTCCTCCCTCTGCGCCCTCTCAAACTTCCTCGTCCAAGAACCTTCAAAGTACATATCCGTTTTGCGGGGAAGAGGGGGGCCTCAGGCCCCCCTTTAAACCTTTACTGGAAGTAGCTCGCGTTTATCTCTATGTACTGCTGGTACTCCTCGGGGACGTCGGCCTCGTGGAAGATGGCGTTTACCGGACACACGGAAGCGCAGGCTCCGCACTCTATGCACTCGTCGGGGTTGATGTAGAGCATGTCCACGTTCTCAAAGTCCGGCTCATCCGGACGCGGGTGTATCGCGTCAACGGGACATACGTTGACGCACTCCGCCGACTTAACACCTTTACAAGGTTCGGTTATGACGTATGCCATAGTTTTCCCTCCTTTTTGGGTCTTTTTATTATATAGGGGAAATCAACCCAGCCGACCGATGAACCTCTCGGCCTCCTCCCATGCAAACCTGTACCTGATCCCGTCGGGCAGGAGGCTCAGGAGGTTGTGTATGTCTTCGGGTTTTTCCAAACCCTTGAACTCACTCCCCCCCAAACCGAAGAAATCCGACCCGGACACAACACCACCACCCAAAACGGTGTAGAGGTCCTGGATAAGGTTTGCCAAAGCGTTCAGGTCGGCGTCGGGGAAAAATATGCCACCGTACCCCACACCGACAACACCACCCCTCCCCACTATCTCCCCCGCAAGGGCGGGACTGAGGATCCGCTGACTGAAAGGTTTCTCCAGAATCCCCCCGTGGGAGTATATGAGGTTCACACCGCTTTCCAAAACCTCGTAAATCGTGTCATAGGAGGCGTGTGCCACGTCCACAAGCACACCCCTCTCCTTGGCCCAGTGGAGGAACTCCCTCCCTAGGGAGGTGAGTCCTCCCCTCCCCCCTTTATCTCCGCAGCAGGAGGTGGCCAGCTCGGAATCCACGTTCCACGTGAGGCCGAAGAGCCTTACCCCCCTTTTGTAGAGCTCCTCGTATTGCCTTAGATCCCGCAGGTATCCACCCTCAAGGCCTATGACGAGGTTGAGGTTTTCGGGGTTTATATCCCGCCAGTTCAACAGGACGTTTGAGTTCGGAGAGCGCTTTACCTCCTCCCAAAACCATCTCACACCCTCCAAAGTTTCCCCGTAGTCCCAGACCCTACCACCCTGTAATGGCCATACAGCCCCCACCACCAACCTGTACCCCGCCCTGTAAAGCCTTTCAAGTATCCCGTCCACGAATATCATATCCTGATGGAAGTCGGCTATCGGTAGCACCCCCATATTCTAACTTTGAAAAACCAAAAGTCCCAAGAGTACATTCACCGACCCATCCTCCGCGATTGTCCCACTCTCATGAGAAGGTCCTGGGGGTGCGGTGTATGAGGAAGACTTAATATGTCCCCTCCGCCCTCCCTCCCAAGTGTCTGGCCAGAAACCTCTCGGCTTTCCGGTAGAAGTCCAGACGGTTCTCCTGCTTGAAGAAACCGTGGCCCTCGTCCGGGTACTCAACGTACTCCACCTCCCGCCCCAGTCTCCTCAAGGCCTCCACTATCTGCAGGCTCTCCCGACGCTTGACGCGGGGGTCGTTCGCCCCCTGACCTATCAGCAGCGGCGCCCGTATCCTCTCGGCGTGGAAGAGGGGTGAGACCTCCCTTAGAAGGTCGGCGTCCCTCTCCGGATGGCCCATGCGGTGGTAAAAGAGGCCGAGAATAGGCTTCCAGTAGGTCGGTATGCTCTCAAGGAGGGTGAAGAGGTTGGAGGGGCCGACTATATCCACACCGCAGGCGTAGAGTTCGGGCGTGAAGGCGAGTCCGGCCAGGGTGGCGTAGCCCCCATAACTCGCTCCCATTATACACACGCGTTTGGGGTCGGCGATGCCCTCTTTTATAAGCCACAGGACGGAGTCCGTAAGGTCGTCCTGCATCTTCTTCCCCCACTGCCTGTTCCCGGCGTTGAGGAAGGTTTTGCCGTATCCCGTAGAGCCTCTGAAGTTGACCTGGAGGACGGCGTAGCCCCTGTTTGCCAGCCACTGAACGACGGGGTCCCAGCCCCAGACATCCCTCGCCCAGGGGCCTCCGTGGGGCAGGATGACGGTAGGGAGGCCTTTCGGCTCAACCCCCGGCGGTAGGGTGAGGTAGCCATGCAGTATCAGGCCGTCCCTCGCCCTTATCCGCACAGGTTTGACCTCGGCCAGGGGGTACCTCTCAATCTCCGGGTTGGAGGAGAAGAGGAAGCGGGCCTCCTTCGTGCGGCGGTCGTAGAGGTAGTAGCGCAGGGGCTTACGATCCCCCTCATAGACTACCACCCAGATGCGGTTGGAGAGGTCCCGGCTGTAGATCCCGAACTGACAGTCCGGTTCAACCTCGGCCAACCTCTCAAAGTCCTCCTTCAAGGTCGGGTCAAGGACTATCCACGTGAGTTTTTCCCTGAACACGGCGACGGCCTCCGGCCTCTCCGCCCTCGGATGGAAGAGGAGGGCCGGTCCGAAGAAGGTGTACGGGTCCATGTCGTACTCCGGGTCCTCCGCGAGAATCCTCTCCTCGCCGGTCGTAAGGTCGTAGGCCCTCAAGGAGGCGGTCTCCCTCCCCAGACTGCTGAAGAGGTAGAGGGTGTTTCCCCGCAGCTCGGCCGGTGAGACTAACCCGTCCTCTAAGCCCCACCTGTAGAAGACTCTCCAGCCCTCATCTGTTAAGTGCAGAAGCTCCCCGCCGCCGTCGTCAGTCATACGTGAGGCCACGCGCACCCGCAGATTCTCGTCCGCGATAAACGCTGTGGCGTTTATATCGTTCTCCACCACCCGGATACGCTCTCCGGTTTTGAGATCAACGCGGTAGACGTCGTGCAAGGCCGGGTTCCTGTCGTTTACGGCCAGGAGGACGCTGTGGGGGTGGTCCGGATGCAGTTTAACGAACTTGGCCTGAACGCCCTCACCCGGAGTCAGGAGCCGGGTCTCCCCTCCCTCCGGACCTACGGCATACACCCTCCAGTTCTCGTCCCCGTCCCTGTCTTGGACGTAGAGGAGTTGGCCGTTGTAAGCCCACCTGAACCCCATCACCCCCCTGCCGCGATCCTCCGTTATGCGTTTGCTCTCACCCGTTGATAGGTCCTGTACCCACAGGTTCATCACTCCCTCCCACGGCCGCAGGTAAGCCAGGGATCTCCCGTCTGGTGATACCCGCACCTGAACGTACTCCGGATACTTGAAGAACAGCTCCAAGGGTATGAGGGGAACGTCTCTTTTCATAAAACTACCTCCGTTCTCCGTTCTTGGCATTTTAGTGCAGAGGAAGGGGCTTCCACCACTCCGGAGGCTCCCACTCGTGCCGCAGTATCCCCATAACGAGTACGTCGTGGTACCTCCCCGACAGATAGCGGGCCTGACGACGGCGGCCCTCCAGACGGAAACCGGCCTTCTCGTAGGCCTTCCTCGCCCGGACGTTGAAGTCAAAGACCTCTAACTCCACCCTGTTGAGGTTCAGTATATCAAAGGCTAAGGCGAGCATAGCCTGAACGGCCTCCGTGCCGTATCCCCTATCCCAGTAGTCCTTTTCACCGATGGCTATACCCAGGATGGCCGAGCGGTTTATCCAGTTTATGCGATTAAGCCCGGTGTTTCCTATCAGTTTCCAACCCTTTCCCTCGCGTACGTCAATGGCGAAGGGCCTCTCCCATATCGGTCGTTGGCGCACCTTTTGAAACCACTCCTCCTCGTCCTCCACCGAGTTTGGCCATACGCGGGAGAGGTACTGTAGGACCTCTACGTCGCTGAACCAACGGGCAAAGGTGGGCAGATCCTCACGGCTCACCGCCCGCAGCCTCAAACGGGGGGTGAAGAACATCGTTGAGCATTATACGGAGGATGTGCGGGGTTAAAATGACACGTTGTGAACAGGGAACTGGAGAGCATCGCAAAAGCCTACGCCACGTTGGACACTATAAGAGAACTCGTAACGGTATCGCTGGCAGGGTACTCTCACATAGAAAAGAAGGTAGGATATAACGGAATGCGGCTCAACACATATGGAAAACCTGAATACTGTGAAGCTAAACCCCAAAACGTTAGACTTGATGGAAAAAGAAAGCTAAACGGTGGTGGAAGTTTCAACGATTACACGTGGGAGAGGTTCAGAAAGGATGAGCGGGAGAACCCTAACATACTTACCAGCGGAACGTCTTCGTCTTACCAAAGCCAAGGCTCGCGGAATACCGGAGATACATAACCCGCCCGCTCCTCGTTGTCCTTTTAAAGGAGAGTGAGAAGATATGGAAGTGAAGAGATCCTTCCTCTCCTTCCTTAACCAAGTCATAGAAGGAGACGTCCTTGAAATTCGGGGGATGGGTACGCGGTTGTGGTTGAGACGAAGACCACCCTAAAGGTTAAGGACGTCAGGAAGTTCGTTAAAAAACTGAAGGACAAGTTCCTGAAATTCTTTCCGGAGTTCAAAATCTACAGGATATACGGGGCTGTAGTTGGCATAAATCTTCAGGAAGGGGTTGAGAAGTTTGCCTTCAAGAACGGCTTAGTGGTCTTCAGGTATAAGGACAAGGGGGAGGTTGAGATACTCAACCCGGAGGGGTTTGAGCCGTTTTCACCGCCGTAAACGGGAGGAGAACATCGTAAAGGGTGGGAAACTTTTGAGACGTATTGCCACTTTATAATGTCTGTGCCTGTATGTTGGGTCTGATCTCTTCGCTGGAGCTCTATCTTTCAACACCTGTCCACGATGGATCTGCTGTGGGAGAGGGGTTGGGCGCTGCTGTGGCTCTATCGGGTTTTGTGGGTACGGATCGCGTGTTCTCGTACTCATACTACAAGAATGAGAGTGTGAATACGAGCTTGGAATATTCTAAGAGGGGACTTAAAGCCGATGCAAAGGTCGGATATAATCTCAGCACTTTGGTAAACGCCATCTTTTCCATGAGACCGTTTGTCAACGTTATGCCGTATATCGCCGTAGCGGGAGAGTGGGGAGCTTATACTTCCACGCTCACGTCGTGCAGGCTTGACTCGTGTAGTTCTCTCTCAGAATCGGGCGCACACACGTCGGCCACAGGTGGTGTGGGTATAAAGTTGGTTTCCAACACACAAACCTTGAGAATGGGGATTGATATAAACGGTGGAAGTGCCGGAGCATCACACGTTGGCGTGGGCTACGCATACGCTAGACTCCTTGTGGGTATAGGCTATCCGGAGAGGCTGTCCATAGGTTTGGGTACAGAGGGCTATGTAAGTGGAAAATCGTGTGGAGCGTCCGGATGTTGGCCCTCCGAGAGCGGAGGATACTACACCATAGCTTTATCCGCCCACCACGGGATCTACTTCGCGGATGGTATGTTGTACATCGGTAGGGCTGGAGGTATAAACCGTATAAACGTGGGATTCGGATTACTGTTTGATTGAGTTTTCTACTTTTCCATCTCTTGAGATGCTCGTAGATGTGGAGGAGGTCCGCCTCTCCTTGCCTTAGGCCGCCTTTAACGTAGGTAAGAGAAATCAGCTCGGCCCTCTAAAACCTGAAGACCGGGTACCTCCTCTCCTGGGGGATGTTGTTTATGGCTACGGAGAGCGTGAAGGTTAGGACGTCGCGGGTCTGCAGGGGGTCTATTATGCCGTCGTCCCACAGGCGGGCCGTGGAGTAGTAGGCGCTCCCCACCCTCTCGTACTCGGCGATTATCTCCTGCCTTATCCTTTTTCTCTCCTCCTCCGTCAGCTCCTTCCCCATCCTCTTATACTTCCTCTCGGTTATTATCTCCATAACGGTGGCCGCCTGCTCCGCTCCCATTACGGATATGCGGGCCGTGGGGTACATGAAGAGGAAGCGGGGGTCGTAGGCCCTGCCGGCCATGGCGTAGTTTCCGGCCCCGTGGGAGCCTCCCACTATGATGGTGATCTTGGGGACGG
>JALWZG010000068.1 GCA_027002825.1 Caldifarciminota bacterium | reverse complement strand
ACATTACGACTTCATAGGCAGCTACGTCAGCACGGCCCTTGAAAGCGGGGAAAAAGCCGCTCAGGAAGGGTCCCTTCACGAGGTGGAGTACATATCCCCTAAGACGAAGTACGGAGGAGAGCAGGTCTATCTGAGCGGGTACTTTTTTGTGAGGGAAGAGCAGGATGCTGACGAGATTTTTCATGAGATACGTGAGAACTTTGAAACGGAGCGCAGAAAAGCCAACCTATCCGATGAAGAGGTCAAAGAGCTGTTAGACTTCCTCCGGAGCCTGAAAGACACCGGGAAAATCTCCGAAATCACCCAAACCATCATCCAGAACTGGCGAGACTTCACAGGGACCCTCCAGATAGGCGGTGAGAGGGGATACGGCTGGGGGACCGTTGAGAGGATACACATCGGTGAGACGGGTAGCAGGATGTTCGGCAAATACATCGTCGCCCTTGCGGGAGATCGGCCGGTTATAGAAATTCCGGAGGGTAAGAGCATCCCCGCCCACTTGGTGGTTGAAGGTACCTATCCACCGGTTTCAGGTGAAGTTGAACCCCTCGTCCGGAAGGAGTGGAGGAAGGGTCCCGGATCAAAGGTAGCGTTTGACGGTGTGGCTTACGGGCCCGGTTCCCTTGCGCTCACCCACCTTCCAGCCTACGTACAGAACCTCGGATACCTGAACCTCTGATCTCACGGCAGAACTTCAACCCTGTTCCACAGCCAACACCTCTCCCCGTCTCCATGTACCCAACCCACATCACCGGATCTCACCTTCACACGGGTTTCCCTAAGGGAGTTGCGCAGCAGGTGATCGCACGCCGCGGAAAGGGAACCCGTGGCGCACCCTTCCGCTTCTTCCGGATATCCGTATTCCCACGTCCTGACAAGGATACCCTCTCCAACAGGCTCATAGACGTTCACGTGAAACTCCAACCCCCCTCTCACAAAGCCGTTGTAAACCTCCCTGAGGTTTACGTCGGAAATACCGGACACCGGTAAAACCACGTGTTCCACACCCTCCATCCGAACGACGGAGTACTCGCCCCTCAAATCCAACCCCACCCTCAAATCTATACCCACAAAATCCCCTCTGACCACAACCCTTTTTTCGCCTGAGGCCTCTATATCAACCTCGCCACCGCCTCCGCCCAACAGGTAAAAGGCCAAAGCGCGCGTGGCGTTCCCGCAAAACGGAACGGGTTTTCCGAGATAGTTGTAATAGTTTAACCTGTTGGGACGTTTGGGGGATACGGCTATCCATCCGCTGAATCCGTCCGGTAGAGGGGGAAAGTCTCCACCCCCTTCAAAAATCAAAAACCTGTCCCCTCCTATTTTTATCTTCATATCGTCCTCCCTATCATCACAAAGGCGAGGGCCACGAACACACCCAAAAGGGAAAAACGAACCTTCAAACCGAGATCCAGCACCAGAAAGAACATGTCCAACGTTATACGGTCAAATCCGACCACAACCTTAAAGGTGATTATGTCAAGTGCGCCACTTCTCGGAACGGCCTTGGGTAATACGCTGGAAAGCGCCTCCCCCACAACCCATCCCAACAAGGCCATAAAAGCGTAAAAAAGGGGAGGTTTTTGGAACAAGTGCCGGGAGTGGGACTCGAACCCACACGGGGATTACCCCGGGGGATTTTAAATCCCCTGCGTCTACCGGTTCCGCCATCCCGGCACGGGAATATATTTTAAAGCGGTCTTAGAATGCTTTCCTTGGAGATACTGAACAGCCTACCCTTTAAGAGGTACGAGGCCCTTAGCGATTTCCTCGCCTTTATCGGGGTGTACGACGATGAGCGCAGAAGGGAGGTGTGGGAGGGTACCATCCTGAAGTACAGGGACGCCATAAACGGTGGGGTGGTCGTGGAACTGGGGGCGGGGTTTGGGATCTTTTCCGAGATGGCACTCGCTCTCGGCGCCAAAAAGGTTTATGCGGTTGAGAGAAACCCCTACGCCTACAACGTCCTGAAGGGAAGGTTGGGGAGGTACAGGAACGTACGTGTTGTGAAGAAGGACGCCCTGAAGTTCGTACCCCTTGAGGAGGTAGACGTTCTCATCCACGACTTCTACGGTCCGCTCCTTTACGACGAATCGCTCTACGTACTGGACAACCTGCCCTTCACCCCAAGGGTTGTGATCCCAAACGGTGGAAGGTTGAAAATGGGTCTGTTGAACCTTGAGGACATAGGGGACAGAACGGTTGAAGAGGACGTGTTGGAACAGCTTAAGGGGGTTTTGGTAGCCGACCTTTTTGAGATAAACCGTAGGCCGGAAGTTGAAGAGAACACCGTGGCAACTTGGAAGTTCGGACAGGGGTTAAAGGTGGAGGATAGCATCAACATAGGCGAGCAGCTCGGAAACCTCCTCCTCTTCTACTTGGAGGTGATGCACAACGGGAAGGTCATATGCTCCTCCTTTGAATGCACCAACTGGCCGCTCGTATGGACGCCGAGATCCGGAGACGTGTTCTCCATAAGGTTCAGGTGGGGAGGAGATTTTGCAAGGGTTGATTTTGAGTGGCTCATGTGAAGGTGGGTATTACCCTTTGAGAAAGTCCAGAAGGTTCTCGGCAAACCCATCCGGATTGGCCAGATAGGGGAAATGGCCTCCCCTCTCAAGGAAAACCGTCCTCTGAGGGTTTACGAGGTCAAACAGGTTCTTCCTCTCGGATTGTGGAACGGTGGGATCACCCATAACGTAAACGACCATGGCGAGAACTTCTGGGGGAAACTCCCTCACATCCGGGGCCTCGGCAAGGGCCTTCAGGCGTGCAAAAAGCGCCTCAGGCGATAGACGGTGGAGGACACCGAGGACATAGGATTTGACCCTTTCATCCCCACCGAAATGGGAGTCCTTCATACCCTTTCTGACCAAAAGCTTTATCCACCCCTTGTTGGGAACGGGAGCGACCAGTTTTATGAGGAATCTCCTCCATCCGAGGATCCTTCTCGCGGAGGCGAACGTGTTCACCAAAACCACCTTCCCCACGTCTCTCGGAAACCTCTCAGCGGCCAGAAGGGCCACGTACCCACCCATGGAAGCCCCCACTATGCATCCACCCCTCTTCATAACCTCCACGCTCTCCCTCGCCACGTCCTCCAGTGAAAAGTGATAGGAAGGATAATCGTAGGAAAAGGTGGCCAATCCCGAATCCCTCAGGATAGTCTGGACGTCCGCGAAGCTGCCGCGATCCCCCAGAAGACCGGGAACGAAAACCACATCGGCCTTCATCTGATGTTCATTCTACGGACGTTCCTCAAATGCTCCTTGTACGTGCGTGCGAACCTGTGTCTCCTGCCGTCCGCAGAGGCGAAGAAGAGGTAATCCGTCTTGGCCGGGTTTAGAACGGCCTCTAAGGTCTTGGCGCTTGGAGAGCATATGGGGGTGGGGGGAAGACCCGTGAACCTGTAGGTGTTGTAAGGGGAGTTGATACGTGTGTGCTTGAAGGAAAGGATCTTGGGAGGGTTCTCCAAGACGTACTTGATCGTGGGGTCGGCCGCCAGAGGCATCCCCCTTCTCAACCGGTTCAGAAACACGGAGGCTATCAAAGGCTTTTCCTCGTCCAGAACCGCCTCCTTTTCCACCACGGACGCCAAGATCAGAACCTCATACGGAGAAAGACCGACCCCCTCACTCCTCTCCTCAACCCTGAGGGAATCCCACACCGCCTTAAACCTTTCAAGAGGTGGTATGAAGACCTCCTCCTCCATCGCCCCGTAGTCTATGAAGTAGGTGTCGGGATAGAGGAAACCTTCCAGGGATTTTTTCCCCTTCAGAAAGGCAAACCTCCGTGAGAGATGGGATATGTAGAGGGTGTCAAACGCCAGATTCAGCAGCTTAACCGTATCGTATCCGTACCTGGAGAGCCTCGGTAGGAACTCCCTCAAAGCCTCACCCTCCTTTATTGTGAACTGGAAATGCCTGAGGATAGGGCCCTTCTTGAGCCTGCCCAGGGCTTTCCACTCGCCCTCCCCCTCCTCAAAGACGTAAACACCCGGCTTTATCCTCCTCTCTATTCCGCTGAGCCTTATGAGAACCTTCATCACCCTCTCGCTGTTTATAACCCCCCTCTCCCTCATCTCCCTCACGAAATCGGAAAGCCTCTCCCCCCTCCTGTAGGTTATCTCCACCTCTTCCCCTCCGCCGGATGCGCACGATAGGAGGAGAAAAGCGAAAAACACCGCCCTTCTCATAGTATGAGCATGGCGTCTCCGTAGGAGAAAAAGGTGTAGTCCCTATTAAGGGCTTCCCTGTAGGCCGCCTCTATCCTCTCCTTACCCGCAAAGGCGATCGTCAGGAGTATGGGGGTCCCGTCCGGAAGGTGAAAGTTCGTCAGGAGGGCGTCCACGACCTTGAACTCAAAAGGCGGCTTTATGAAAAGGGACGTATAACCCTCAACCTCACCACTTATCGCCCAGGACTCAAGCGCCCTTGTGGTGGTCGTACCGACGGCCAAAACCTTCCCACCTCTTGCCTTGTGCTTTTCTATCCTTTCGGCGACCTCCGCGGGTATCCTGTAGTACTCCTCTCCCATCCTGTGGGTTTTTACATCCTTCACGGGCTTAAACGTACCGACACCCACGTGGAGCGTGATGTACTCCACCGGAATACCCTTTTCCTCCAACCTCTGCAGTATCTCCTTTGTAAAGTGCAATCCGGCCGTGGGGGCCGCGATGGACCCGGGCTCACGCGCATAAACCGTCTGATAGTACTCCTCATCCTCGGGAACGGGATCCCTTCGGATGTAGGGGGGAAGGGGCATAAGCCCCTCGTCTTCCAGAGCGGAAAGGACATCCTCCATTTCAAACAGGACGAATCCCTCACCGTCC
>JALWZG010000067.1 GCA_027002825.1 Caldifarciminota bacterium | reverse complement strand
CACGTAAGGAGAACAACTTCACGTTTGAACCCATAAAGGAGGTGGCCTTCCTCTTCATAGGGATTTTCATAGCCATGGTTCCAGCCCTTGAGATCCTGCGGGCCAAAGGTCCCGCCCTCGGCCTGACGGAGCCTTGGCAGTTCTTCTGGGCGACGGGGCTGCTCTCCTCCGTCCTTGACAACGCGCCCACGTATTTGACCTTCTTTTCCCTTGCTCAGGGTGTTGCCGAGCAGTCCCCCCATCTCTATGAGGGTATGCGTCATATCGTGGGTGTGCCGGAGAACCTCTTGGTGGCCATTTCCATCGGTGCGGTTTTCATGGGTGCAAACACCTATATAGGGAACGCCCCCAACTTTTTGGTCAAGAGCATAGCGGACGAGTGGGGTTATAAGACCCCGGACTTCTTCTCCTACACCCTGAGGTACGCCATTCCAATCCTCTTCCCCATCTTCGCGGTGGTGACGTTTGTGTTCCTCATCTGATCTGAAATCATGCTCTGGGTTATGGGATGTATATACGATTTGTCCGATGGGAACAGGGTGGGTATGGACACCCTGTTAAAGCGGGTTATAGACGAGGATGTCAGGGTTGTGTTTCTCGGAGAGATACACACCAGCCGTGAGATACACGACTTCCAAATGGAGTTCATACGAAGACTCTACGAGAAGGACAGCAGCATAACCATCGCATACGAGATGTTCCAACAGCCCTATCAGAAGTACCTTGACCTCTACGTTCGGGGTAAGATACACGAGGTTGAGATGCTCTACAAGACCAAGTGGCACGAGAACTGGAAGTACGATATAGGTCTCTACAGGCAAACGTGGATCTTCGCCAGGGATAAAGGCGTGCCCCTTTTGGCGATAAACGTACCCAAGTCCTTCAGGGATAAGGCGAAAAGGATGTCCTATGATAGGATGAGGAAGAGCGAATACCTCCCACCCGACCTTGAACCCCCTGACAGCGCGTACATAGCACAGTTCAAGGCGATGATGGGCGGACACACCAACTTTGACGAGAGGACGTTTCAGACCTTCTTAAAGGCCATGCTCATATGGGATGAGGCCATGGCCTACGCAATAGCCCGATACGTAAAGGAAAACCCCAACCGTCGGGTTGTCGTCCTGGTAGGCTCCGGACACGTCTACAACAGGTTGGGAATACCCAAGAGGGTGGAGAGGATGACAAAGGCAAAAACCTTAACCGTTATACCACTAACAAACCTCAAAGAAGATATCGGCAAGGGGGACTACGGGATCTGCTGGTAGTCCCCCCCTGCCTTTCAGTAGGTCACGAGGATGCTTCCGCCCCTTGAGGACGTTTTCCCCAGAACGCGGGGTTTTTGATAGGGCTTCTTCGCGGATACCTTTGGGACTCTCCTTTCCTTTTTCATCTCTACCTCCTTGTGCCTGTATTATACGGGTGTAAGGTGTGGGTTTTCAAGAGCATCAGAGGACGAGGTTCTCCCTGTAGGTGCCGTACACCTCCTTTAAGGCGTCCATCAGCTCCCCTTCGGTGGCGTAGACCTTCACGGCCTCCACGAAGTAGGGTACGAGGTTCTCGCCCCTCCTGGCGGCCTCCTTCAGCCTCTTCAGGGCCTCCTTAACGGCGTAGTTGTCCCTCGTCTCCCTTATCCTCTTGACGAAGGCCCTCTGTTCCTCCTCTATCTTCGGGTCCACGTAGAACTTGGGAACCTCAAGGGGTACGTCCTCCTGATAGGCGTTCACGCCGACCCAGATGAAGTCCCCCTCCTCAACCCTCTTCTGGAACTCGTAGGCGGCGTCGGCTATCTCCTTCTTGAAGAAGCCGAGGTCTATGCCCTTGAGTATGCCGTCAAGGAAGGAGCCGTTTCCGAGGTCAAGGATCTTGTCAAAGTACTCGTAGGCCTGCCTCTCCATCTCGTCCGTAAGCCACTCCACGAAGTAGGAACCGGCGAGGGGATCTATGGTGTTGGCCACCCCTATCTCGTGAAGGATGACCTGCTGCGTCCTCACGGCTATGGTCACGGCCTCCTTGGAGGGGAGCTGCAACGCCTCGTCGTAGGAGTTGGTATGCAAGCTCTGGGTACCGCCAAGGACGGCGGCGAGGGCCTCAAAGGCCGTCCGGACGATATTAACGAGGGGCTGCTGGGCGGTGAGGGAGCATCCGGCCGTCTGGGTGTGGAAGCGGAGGCGCCAGCTTTCGGGCTTCTTGGCACCATAGCGGTACCTCATCTCCCTCGCCCATATCCGGCGGGCCGCCCTGAACTTCGCTATCTCCTCAAAGAAGTCAAGGTGGGAGTTGAAGAAGAAGGATAGGCGGGGGGCGAAGGCGTCCACGTCCAAACCACGGCGTAGGGCGGCCTCAACGTACGCAAAACCGTCGGCGAGGGTGAAGGCCAGCTCCTGGGCCGCCGTGGAACCCGCCTCCCGGATGTGGTATCCGGATATGGATATGGTGTTGAACTTGGGGGTGTGGTAGGTAGAGAACTCAACGATGTCCGTCACGAGCTTGACGGATGGGCCGGGCGGGAATATCCACTCGTTCTGGGCGTGGAACTCCTTGAGCATATCGTTCTGGAGGGTGCCGCGGAGCTTCTCCCAAGGCACGCCCTGCTTCTCGGCAACGGCGAGGTAGAGGGCGTAGATGAAGATGGCGGGGGCGTTTATGGTGAAGGAGACGGAGACCTCCCCGAGGTTTATGCCGTCAAACAGGATCTCAAAGTCGGCCAGGGTATCAACGGCCACCCCCTCCCTTCCGACCTCTCCCTCGGCCATGGGGTGGTCGGAGTCGTACCCCATCAGGGTGGGCATGTCAAAGGCCGTTGAGAGGCCGGTCTGACCCACCGATATGAGGTACTTGAAACGCTCGTTCGTGTCCTTCGCCCTACCGAAACCGGCGAACTGCCTTATTGTCCAGGGCCGGCCCCTGTACATGTTGTAGTACGGCCCGCGGGTGTAGGGGTACTCACCGGGAAAACCGAGCTTCTCGGCGTAGTCAAAGCCGGGTATGTCAAGGGGGGTGTACAGGTCCTTTATCGGGATGCCGGAGATGGTTAGAAACTGCTGTCTCCTGTCCCTTGATCTGGCCTTGGCCCGCTCCTTCCACTCCCTGTAGAGGTCCGCCAGTTCCCTCTTTTTGGTTTCCTGCATGGAGTTATTTTAAGGGTGTAAGGTGTGGGCTTACCAGCTGAGCGTTTTCAGGAGTTTCTCGTACCTCTCAAGGGCGGGTTTGGGGGCGAGTACACCTTTAAGGACAGGCTCCATCACCTCGCTCGCGAAGTACCTCCTACCCCTCATCCACAAAGGGGTCCTCGGCTCGTAATCCGCCCTCTCTATCTGTTTGAAGACCTCCCTTAGGTCCTCATCGGCGAGGTTCAGGTCTGTGATGGGTGCGTATCCTGTGCTTTTACTCCAGAACCTCTGTACGCTGTCCGAGAGGAAGAGGCTCACAAATCTGACCACCTCCCTGTACTCCTCATCCGTATGCCCTTTGAATACGCTCAGGTTTGTCCCGGATATAACGACGAAATCGTACCTGTCCACGGGTATGGGGGCGGCGCGCATTCTGAAGCGGACCTTGGGTTTCATGAAGACGTAGGACACGGATGTGGCCCATATCATCAGCACACGCCTTGATGCGAAGTCATCCTGATGGCTGTACCCCGATCCGAGATAGGCGCATGAGTCCTCAAGAACGAGACCTCTCAAAAACTCAAGGGTTTCAACACCCTGCGGCGAGTTGAAGTTGAGGCCCTCACCCCCCTTCTGCCGGAATATCGTGTAGAAGATCCATGGGTCAATCGTGAAGGCAAACCCCCAAACACCCCTTTCCTTTGCCGACCTGCACACTTTCCGTAGGTCTTCCCACGTTTTCGGAGGGGAAAGACCGAGGGAGTCCATGAGATCCGCGTTGTAGAAGAGGACGGGTACGCTCTTGTTAAAGGGTATGGCTATGTAAACGCCGGCGGTTTCAACCTCCGCTAAGAGTTTGGGGTGGATCTTAGCGAGAAGACTATCGGGTACAACACTCTTTGCGTCCAAAATCAGATCCCCCTCGTAGAACTCAAGGGACCAGGAGGGAAAGGACTGGGCGAGGAGGGGGAGTTTTTTGGACATGGCCGCGGATACGAGCCGTTGGGCGAGGGTGTTGTAGCTGCCGAAGCTCACCTCTCTCAGGCGGGTTTTGGATACGATCCCCGTGAAGACATCCCCCAGCGGACCGCCCATGGCGTGCCATATCTGATAGGATGTATCGGCCCTACCGCATCCAGCAAGGAGCAGGACGACAAGAAACCTCTTCAACCGAAGTTATTGTAAAGATGAGCGGGGGATTTAATCCTGACCTTTAAGGTCAGATTTCCGCCTTAGAATACACGCCATGGTGGAGCTCATAAAGGATAGGGCAAAGGAGCTTTACGAGGGTCTACCTCTCCCCTCGTCAAAGTATACGAATTTGAGCTGGTGGAGGGAGGAGGATTTCCCGTACGAGACCTCATCGGAGATGGAGGTGAGCGTGCCTCAGGGGGTTGAGGTTTTGGATGCCGGTGAGGTGGGAGATGTGGTTCCGGTTAACAGCTGGAAGTTCGTAGCCTACCACTACATGCACCTTGAGAAGCCCTTCATCCTGAAGGTGCCTAAGGGTGTGAGGGTTGAAAAACCCCTCCGGATAAGGCTGAACGTTCGCGGTAGGGAACATTTCCACCTGAAGCTCCTTGTGGAGGAGGGGGGAGAGGTCTCCGTCGTGGTGGAAACCTCCGGATACGGTTTGTACACCGAGGTCGTGGAGGCCTCGGTGGCCGAAGGGGCGAAGGCGGTCCTCGGTTTCGTGGAGAACATGGAGTAGGGGAGCGTCATTTTCGGTGAGGGGGGGAT
>JALWZG010000066.1:2411-16063 GCA_027002825.1 Caldifarciminota bacterium | reverse complement strand
GCCGAGAAGACGTCAAAAGTCCTCGGGGAGGTTTTGGAGAGGGCAAAGGTGATTTTGGAGGGGGAGGAAAGGGCAAACTTCTTCCTCCTGAGGGGTTATTCAACCTATCCGGATATACCGACGTTTGAGGAGAAATGGGGCCTCAGAGCCTTTGGTGTGGCGGCCTATCCCATGTACAGGGGACTCGCAAAGCTCGTGGGCATGACGGTGCCCACGAACACGCCGGATTTTGAAAGCGAGATCGAGGCCCTAAAGGAGAACATCAACGGGTACGATTTCTTCTACGTACACTTCAAGGACGCGGACAAGGCGGGAGAGGATGGGGACTGGAGGAAAAAGGTGGAGGCCCTTGAGAGGTTTGACGCGTACTTACGGGAGTTTTTAGGGCTTAAAGCGGTCCTGGCCATAACGGGGGACCACTCAACACCGTGTCTCCTGAGGTCCCACTCCTGGCACTACGTTCCCCTTTTGCTGGTCAGCAGGAGGGCCGGTGTTCCCACGGCCTGGGAGTTTACGGAGAGGGAGTGCTTGAAGGGCAGCCTCGGCATAAGAAGGTCTACGGAGCTGATGGGGTTGCTACTCGCGGCGGCTGGGAGGTTGAAGAGGTTCGGCGCCTAATACACCACCCCCTCAACCGAGTACCTACCACCAAACCTTTTGACCTTAACATAGGAGCATTTGCCTTCTCTGCAGAACTTCAGCAGGAAGATCCACGTGTACCTCTTGCCCTCAGTGTCCCTGACGGCGTAAATACCGGAAAATTCTCCCCACACGTCCTGGGGGATGTCCTTTACGGAGTGCCTTTCACCCGTTCTGACGTCCGTGATCCTTAAAACACCCGATGTGGGGAAGTAGAAGGCCACCGCACCCTCACCGTTGGACGCGATCGCAGGTCTCTCCTGGAACTCCTCCACCTCCCTCAGGCCATCACCCTCGTAGGCGTAAAGCCTTCTACCGTCCAAAACCCAGAGGCCATAACCCGTCCACAGGTACTGGGGGTTGTCAAGGCTTCTGCCCAGCGGAAGCTCTTTTACCCCTTTTAGGCGGCACGTCACGTTTTTAAAGGTTATCTCCGAAACGTGAAGGGTCTCCCTCTTCACGACCCTTCCACCCTTGAGGAAAAACCTGAAACCCATGCTTTTAAAAAGCAGGGTTTCCCTTTTAACGGAAACCACCAGGTCAAGGGAGAGGAGGAGGTCGGGTTTTGTCCTGGACCAGAGGAACAGTCGCAGTGGTCCTTCACCCCTTCCTACGGCAAGGAGGCGCAGGTCCGCGGGTATCTCGCCGTAGATCTCCTCTAGGCTCACACACCTTGAAAAGGGTTCGGCGGTGTTGAACCACACCTTGGCGGCGCCCACGTAAAGGTTTCCCTTCGCCTCGTCAAAGAGCTTACCAAGCCTTGCCGCCATATAGCCGCTTGTGTTTTTACCTATGAGGTGTTCGCTCAACCTTATGAGGAACTCCGCGCTGCTGAGGGCGAGCAGGACACCCATCATATCCCAACGGTTCTCCTGAGGTAATCCACAAAAGAAGGCCCCATCTTTTTGGCGGCGAAGAGGAGGAGATCGGGGGCTTGCGTGAAGATGTACTTCGCCCATTTGAAGGCGTCTATCTCGTCAAGCTCCTTGCCGTCAAACAGGGGTTTTAGTTTCTTGAATACAAACCTCAGGTCCTCGTCGTCCATGCGTAAAAACGCCCTCCTGACTTCGTACGCCAGCTCGTACTCCCTCCTGTTCATGATCTCCCAGAACCTATCGTGGTACTCCTTCAAGCGCGACTTGGACAGGTTGCCCTCTTTTAAGGCCTTCGCCCCCACCTCCCCGGCAACGGCTCCGGATACGAGGGCGGCCGGAATACCCCCACCGGATATAGGCTCCGCAAGGCGGGCGGCATCGCCCACCACCATCACGCCATCCCCGTATATCTCAAGCCGGTGGCCGCCTACGGGAACGACGCTACTCGTAAATCCCAGAATCCTCGCCCCCTTGAAGTAATGTTCCACGAACCTCTGCAGGTACCTCTCAGGTGTTTCGCCTTCGGGAAGAAGAGTTACGCCGATCCCCACGTTTCCGTAATGTCCACCTTTTGGGAAGCTCCATCCGTACCCCTTCCAACAGCACCAGTCTCCGACGAAGAAATCTATTCTACCGTCTTCAACCGCCGGATGTACCAGAAAGTACTCCAGGGCGTGGTGGTAATCCTCCTCCGGTATGTCCAGCCTCAGACCGGCCTGTTTCCCCACGTTGCTCCCAGGGCCGTCCGCTCCTATTACGAGGGGTGTTTCCACCACTTCCGGTCTACCCTTATAGGTGAAATGCACCCTCCACACACCGTTTTTCCTCTCCAGTCTGGTGAAGTTGGCCTTAGTCAGCATTTCCGCACCGGCCTCGGCGGCGGTTTGGGCGACGTACCTGTCAAAGATCTTCCTCTCAAGGACGTATCCTACCCCTTTCTTGCGAACCGTGAAGTAATCCCCGTCGGGTGAGTAAAACCTCGCCTCGTCTATGACGGAGGCTATGAACTTGGGGTTGGGGTTGAAAAAAAGGCTCAGGGACTGATGGGATATACCTTCAGCGCATTGGACGACCTGCCCGAACTCACCCCTCCGTTCCAGGAGTAAAACCTTTATCCCGTTCTCGGCGAGCTTTCTCGCAGCCATGGAACCGGCTGGCCCACCACCTACGACTACGGCCTCGTACCTTTCCATAGGTCTGCCATTATAACCTTGAAGGGAGGGATGTGTAAACCCTTCACTCCCATTTACAATACCCGTATGCTCTTACTCCTCGCCCTACGCCTTGAGGATGTCCTGCCCGGTGTGGGGTTTTCCGCACCCGTTGCCCTCGTGTTCCATCCCTTGGACAGCGCCCTGGTCTACGTCCTGCAGCAGGACGGTGTGGTTAAAAGGGTTTCCCTACGTTCTAAGGGTGTTGAGGTGGCCTTGGACATCAGCGCAAAGGTGAGGTTTAGAGGGGAGATGGGACTACTCGGAATGGCCTTTCACCCCGATTTTCCCCGAAAACCGTACGTCTACGTTTATTACACGGACAGGAGGATGAACTCGGTTCTATCAAGGTTTGAGGTGGATACGGGGGGAAACCTCCTTCCCGGTAGTGAGAGGGTTCTCCTCAAGGTCAGGCAACCCTACACGAACCACAACGGGGGACAGGTGGCTTTCGGACCGGACGGATACCTGTACCTCGCCCTTGGAGACGGTGGAAGCGCGGGGGACCCCCTGAACAACGCCCAGGATACCACAACCCTACTCGGCGCACTTTTGAGGATAGACGTTGAGGGAGAGCCTTATTCCATCCCTCCGGACAACCCTTTCTCAAACAGTCCGTCCTGCAAAACGGGATGCCCTGAGATATACGCGTGGGGGTTGAGAAACCCCTGGAGGTTTTCCTTTGACAGGGAGACGGGAACCCTTTGGCTCGCAGATGTGGGACAGAACAGGTGGGAGGAGGTGGATACGGTCGTGAGGGGTGGGAATTACGGTTGGAGGTGTTATGAGGGCAACCACCCTTACAACCTGAAGGGGTGTGGTCCGAAGGAGGGTTATGTCTTCCCGGTGTACGAGTACGCCCGCAAAGGGGGAAACTGCGCCGTTATCGGTGGTTATGTCTACAGGGGAAAGGATATACCGCAGCTGTACGGGAGCTACATCTTCGGGGACTTCTGTTCGGGAAGGATATGGACGTTGAAGAGGACGGACGGTGGATTTGAGGCGAACCTCCTGCTCGATACGGACCTCCTCATCTCCACCTTCGGGGAGGATCCGAACGGTGAGATATACGTGGTGGATTACAGGAAGGGGAAGGTTTACAGGATTGTGAGATGATTATCCCTCTCCCCTCTCGGCCATCCTTACGTGAAACAGTGATGTCAGTACGGAAAGGGCGGCCGTCAAGGATATGCGAAGGGCCGGGAAGGATACCCCCCAGAGGATGTAGTGTGTGATGCCGTCCAGGAGCAACAGGACGAGGATCACCCCTGCCACCACGACCCAGTGGGATCTGACCCTGTTTACAAACATCACACCGAGAACCATGAACAGGGGGGATGTCCAGGGTTTACTCATAAAAAGGACGTCTTTAAAGAGGCCTATCAGGAAGTACACGAGAACTGCAAACCACCTCCTGACCTTTCGCGTGAAGGGTAGACCGGGGTAGGAAAAATCCACGGGTACACCCACCACACCGCTCAGGACGCTCAAGAGCATTACGGTGATCAGGAGGGCGTAGTACATCACACCTGGGCGGATCTGAAGACGAGATCTGCCCTGTAGGAGGACCTGACGAGTGGTCCGGAGAAGACCTCCTTGAACCCAAGGGACAGTCCTATCCGCCGGTATTCGGCGAAAACCCTTGGGTGTACGTACTCCTTGACCGGGTAATGTCTCGGTGTGGGTTGTAGGTACTGTCCTATGGTCAGTATATCAACCCCTACCCCCCTGAGGTCCTCCATGGTTTTGACCACCTCCTCCTCCGTTTCCCCCACGCCCACCATCAGGCCGGACTTGGTCAGGATGGACGGGTTTATATCCTTCGCCATCCTGAGAACTTCAAGGGAAAGCCGGTAGGAGGCCCGCCTGTCCCTGAGGAGTGGTGTGATACGCTCAACCGTTTCTACGTTGTGGGCGAAGACGTCAAGAGGGGAGTTTACCACCATTTCTACGGAAGTCCTGTTCCCTTGGAAATCCCCAACGAGCGCCTCAACCCTTACGCCCGGATTGACCCTCTTCACGCTCTCAACCGTCCTCGCCACGTGATCCGCCCCTCCATCCGGGAGATCGTCCCTGTCCACCATTGTGATGACAACGTACCTCAGGCCCATGTTCTTTACGGCATAGGCCACCCTCAGGGGTTCAAGGGGATCGGTTTTCCTACCGGGGTTCCCGGTCTTGACAGCGCAAAACCTACACCCCCTTGTGCATACATCCCCCAAAATCATTATGGTGGCGGTGCCGTGGGACCAGCACTCGTGCAGGTTGGGACATCTGGCCTCCTCACAAACGGTGTGCAGGGAGTTTTTCTTCAGGGTGTATCTGACGTCGGAAAAGGAATCCCTACTGGAGAGTTCAACCTTTAGCCAGTCGGGTTTTCTCATAACAGCATCTCCCTTATCCTCTTCTTTATACCCTCCGAGTCAAAGCCGAAGTACCTGTAAAGCTCCTCGTACTTACCCGACCTCCCAAACCCATCACCCAGGTTTACAAAACCCACCCTGGTCTGAACACCCTTGCCGGCCAAGAAGGAGGACACGGCCATACCGAGGCCTCCCCAGAAGACGTGATCCTCAACGATCAGAAGGCCGTACCTCTTCCGGGCGGCGTCAAGGACGGCCTCCTCGTCAAAGGGCTTGACGCTCAAAAAATCGTACACGGCGACGGATATACCCTCCTCCTCCAGCTCCCAGGCGGCCTTGAGGGCGTGATGGACGGGCAGACCCGTGGCAATCACGGCTATGTCTTCACCCTCCTTCAGCAGGTTTGCCTCTCCAAGGGTATAGGGGAACTCGCCATCGTACACGGTGGGGGATTTGGGTCTTACCAGCCTGACGTAGACGTACCCCTCGTACTCGTAAACGGCCCTCAAAACGCTTTTGGCGGAGTAGTAATCCGAGGGGGAGAGAACTTTCATCTCGGGGATGGCCCCCATCAGGGCGAAATCCTCGGCCATCTGGTGAGATGCTCCGTCCTCACCCGTGGCCACACCCCCGTGGGTTGCCACGATCTTCACGTTGAAGTTGGAGTAGGCCACGGAAAGGCGTATCTGTTCCCACGGCCTTCCGGTTGAGAACACGGCGAAAGAGGAGGTGAAAGGTATCTTTCCCACGGCCGCGAGTCCGGCCGCCATACCTATCATGTTCTGCTCCTGTATCCCTATCTCAAAGTACCTCTCGGGGTAGCGTTCACCGAACTTGGCGGCCTTTGTGGAGTGTCCGAGGTCGCAGTCTATCACCACGACCCTCTCGTCCTCTCCGATCTCAAGGAGAAAATCCCCGTAGGCCTCCCTTATGGCCCTGGGTTTTCCCAGGGATTTCACCGTGTACCTTTTCATGACGTTGCTATGGGTAGGGTTAGGTAGAAGTGGTTGTCCTCCCCGTAAGGACCTATCATGACGGGGGTGTTCTCACCCGAAAACCTGAAATGCACCTTTTCCCCTTCGAGATGTTTCAGAACTCCGGAGATGTGCGATCCCAGTATCCTCACGGAGATCTCCCCTCTGACCTCGGCCTCAAGGGTTTCCCTTCCCTCCCCCATGGCGGACATACTCCTCAACCTCAGGACGTTCCTTTCGGCCTCAACGTCTATCTCGTAGGTGTCCGGCGCTACGGACATCACGCGGTTCACACTCCTCTTGAGCTCTTCGGCGTCCACAACGACCTCGCATACGAATTCCGTGGGTACTATGCTCTCGTAATCAACGTATCTCTCGTCTATCCCCCTTACGGAGAGTGTGGTGCTGACGTTCTCACCGTCCACGGAGAACCTTATATGACCTTCCTTTACGGATATTATGCCGTTGCCCTTGGGTAGGGTTTTGAGGAGCGGATAAGCGTAGGCGGGTAGGAGGAATTCAACGTTCCCGGAAAAATCCCTCTGGGCGTAAAAGCCCAGGATAGAGCCGTCGGAGGCCACAAATCTCAGCTCATCACCGCGCACATGCACGTAAACCCCCGTTAGCATGGGTCTCGGATCGTCTTTGGACGCACACCACACGACCTTTTCCACGTTTTTCACAAACCGCTCCGTATCCACCATGACACCCTCACCCACGCTTATATCGGGTAGGGCCGGAAACTCCTCATCGTTGAAAAGTCTTATCCTGTACTCCGACCTATCACCCATCCTTACGTGCAGTGTGCTGTCCTCCTTCTCCAGAGTTATGGCCTCACCACCACCGTCTTTCAGGAGGGTGATCAGGTTTTTCACAGGCACAAAGGCCTGCCCTTCTTCCCCTTCGTAAATCCCAAGCCTCTGCAACATCCAGTTGTCCATGTCCGTGGCATAAACGCTCAGGTAATTACCCTCAACTTTCAAAAGGGCTCCTGGGTTTAAGAAGGAATTTTTGCCCAACCTCGCGACTATTTTGCCCGCTCTGGAAAGGGTCTCCGTCAGGGAATCCCTATCAACGACTGCTCTGAACATAGGGCGATGATTATAAAGAGGGAAAACCGTACGGGTGTCAACCTTACAATAGCGTCCTTAAAGGGAGAGGTGCCCGAGCGGCCGAAGGGGCGCGATTCGAAATCGCGTGTCCCCGCAAGGGGACCGTGGGTTCAAATCCCACCCTCTCCGCTTGGAGATAAAGATACTCGGTGGAAACTCCAACAGGGAGGTTTTGGAGGGCATATGCGAGTATCTGAGCGTTGAACCCACAAAGCATCTCGTGAGCCGGTTTTCAGACGGTGAGATCCGCGTTCAGATCGAGGAGAGCGTAAGGGGACATGACGTTTTCATAGTGCAGTCCACGAATCCCCCCGCAGAAAACCTGTTGGAGATGCTCCTGTTAACCGATGCAGCCCGCAGGGCATCCGCCGCCCGTATAACCGCCGTGATACCTTATTACGGGTACGCCAGGCAGGACCGCAAGGACAAGCCCCGTGTTCCCATATCGGCAAAGCTTGTGGCAAATCTCATTGAGGCTTCGGGTGTGGACAGGGTATTGACCGTGGATTTACACGCGGACCAGATCCAGGGGTTTTTCAACATCCCGGTTGATAACCTCTACGCAACCCCTGTTTTCAGGAATTACTTCAACCACCTCTTTCCCCAAGGTCTCAACAGCGATGAGTGGGTGGTGGTCTCACCGGACGTTGGCGGTATAAAGAGGGCGAGGTTAGTAGCGGAGAAACTGTGGAATCTCCCCCTTGCGATGGTGGACAAGAGGAGACCCAGGCCGAACGTTGCGGAGGTTGTGAACGTCATAGGTGAGGTAGACGGGAAAAACGTCCTTCTGGTGGACGATATAATAGATACGGGTAATACGATAGCCCATGCTGCGAGGGCGTTGGTGGAGAGAGGGGCAAAAAGGGTTGTCGTTATGGCGACCCACGGTCTGTTCTCGGGGAGGGCAAGGGAGGTTTTGAACGATGCTCCGGTTGAAAAAATACTGATAACCAACACGGTTTACAGGAGGGAAAGGGCGCTGCCGGAGAGGGTTGAAATCCTTGACATATCCGCCCTCTTGGCCGAGGCCATAAAGAGGATACACGTAGGGGGATCGGTATCCTCCCTCTTCCTGTGATGTTTTTGGGTTGCAAAGGGTGTCCCGTGTTTTTTGGTTCAAGTGTAAAATTTTTGTTATGATTGGGAGGTTTTTGGTTCTGTCCATCATGGCGCTGGTGCTTTACGCTTGCAAAAAGGACAAACCCACGGAGCCCGAGACCGGTCCGGATGGACCTGAGAAACCGGATACCACGATCACAGCCCCTCCCAGCGCGCCTAACCCGGTTAAGGCTGAGGCCGTCAACGGTGGAGCCGACCTCAAGCTGACATGGAGTTCTGTTGAAAACGCCGAGAGATACGCCATATATGGGGATGGAGTGGAGGTGTCGATTACAGCGGATACCTCTACAACACTCTTCGGCACATCCGGTGTTTATACCGAGGTTTTGGTCTGCGCCAGGAACAGCGAGGGTGAGACGTGTGATACACTCGATCTATCCCTCTGGGTGGGTCAAGCCCAAAACATCTGTGATCACCTACAGGCCGGATGCTCTTCATGGGTGAAGATAGACTTCAACGGGCCGAGTGTAAGCGTAATCCAACAGAGCGATGTGGATATGTCCCTGCCCAACACCGGCTACTTTATCCTTTACGACAACAACGGCAATCTTGAGCTGCGCGATGCTTCCGCCACCAGTGCTGGTCAAGCCTTGATGCAGTTGTCCTTTACGGAAAACACAACATCTTCCTTCGCCCCACCGGCCGGGAATTACACCACGGCGCGGTCAATAGTGCAGGGGGGGAGATACATTTTCTGGGCTGATAACGTCCCCTCAGGCTACGGCATCATAGATACGAATGATTATTTCGGTATCATAAGGGTTGACAGGCTGAGCAACACGGACACCGATCTGACGGTGTACATCCAAGACAAGGTCAAAGGATTGCGCTGGCTAAAAAGCCCATAAAACGGGGGGTTGCCACATGGTGGATTTACGGCTTTAGAATGTTTTTCATGCTGTGGGTTGTAGCTTTCCCTTCCGATGTGAATGTGAAAGCCGACTTAAAGGCCTTAGAGGCCTACAACGAGGGCATTCGTATGCTCTTCACCGAGAACGTCGGCCAGCTTTCAGATGAGGTGGTCTTCTACAGCATGCACCCTTCGGTCGTTTATGTCCTGAGGGACGGTAGCATACACATCAACGGCGTTAGGGTATCTTTTGGAGCAAAACCGAGGTTTATAACGGGTGATATGCCTCTTATAACGAAAATTTCGTACTTTGGTCGGAATAAGGCGATAAGCGACATGCCTACGTACAGGCGGGTCGTGTTAAAGGAGATATATCCGAAGATAGACGCCATACTCACGGCAGATGGCAGGGGTGTGGTGGAGTTTCAGTTTGTAGTTTATCCCGGAGGAGATCCGAGCCGGATAAAGGTTGAGACCGATGGCCGTGTGGTTCAAAGGGAAGGCGGCATATACATCGTCAAGGAGGGCAAAGAGCTCGTCAGGATAAGCGATCTGAAGGCCTATCAAGGCGCGGAGGAGATAAACGTAAAAGCGGAGGTTAAGGGCAAAGGCGTAATGTTTATCGTTAAGAGCTGGGACAGAAAGCACACGCTCCTGATCGATCCTGTTGCTACTGCTATACTGGCTTCCACTGACCGCGACTTAGCCCACGCGGTGGCTGTAGATTCATCCGGAAACGTGTTTGTATCCGGTTATACCGCCAACTATGTTGAATTTGCTCCAAGTAGGAACGTCTTCGGAACTGCGCCGGATTCTCTTGATGCATTCGTTAGTAAGTTGAGCAACGATCTGAGCCAGCACCTTGCCACGGCGATTTTAGCCTCAGACGCGGGTGATGTCGCAAATGACCTGGCGATAGATAGGTTTGGAAATGTCTTTGTTGTGGGGATAACGGAAAACTCCTCTAACTTCGCACCGAACAGGAGCGTTTTTGGTACATCCGGAGGTTTAGACGCCTTCGTCAGTAAGTTGAACAACGATCTCTCACAGCACCTCGCTACGGCTATATTGACTTCGAGCAATTGGGATCACGGATATGCTATAGCTCTGGACAGTGCGGGAAACGTTTTTGTGGCGGGAAGGACCTACGATGGTCTCAACTTTTCCGATAGCAGACACGTTTTCGGAAACCCTGGGAGCGTTGATGTCTATGTGAGTAAGCTAAGTGGTGATCTGACCCAACATATCGCCACAGCGATCTTAGCATCAAACGATTGGGATGAGGGACATGCTGTGGCTGTTGACGACTCCGGGAACGTTTTCGTAGCCGGCCTTACAGTAAGCTCTCTCACCTTCGTATCCAGCAAGTTCGTATTCGGAACACCTGGGGGGTTTACCGATGCCTTCGTCAGTAAGCTGAGTAACGATTTAGATGCACTTAAGTCAACGGCCATTTTGACATCAAGCGGAGCGGATTACGCCTTTTCTCTTTACGTTGACGATTCCGGAAACGTTTTTGTGGCAGGTAGAACTGAAAGCTCCTCTGATTTTGCGCCGAGTAGGGCGATTTTCGGTACGGTTGGAGGATCATACGACGTCTTCGTGAGCAAGCTGAACAACGATCTGGATATCCATAGAGCAACGGCAATACTGGCTTCTTCTGACGAGGACCGAGGAGTTTCAGTGATGATGGATCGTTCCGGTAAGGTACTCGTCGTCGGTTCTACGACTGCTTACGCCAACTTCGCACCGAGTAGGGTTGTGTTTGGAACTACTGGTATTGCTGATGCCTTTGTGAGTAAGTTAAGCAGGGACTTGAGCCAGCACTTGGGCACGGCTATACTGGCTTCAGGAGATGATGATTATGCTTCTGATGTTGCCGTTGACAACTCTGGCGTGGTTTTTGTGGCTGGAAAAACGCGTCGGCACTACGAATTCTCGGTAAACCGAAACGTATTCGGAACGACGGATTTCAGCTCCGAATACGATGCCTTTGTCGTGAGATTGGAAAACGCATTCACGAACGTCTACGAGAGGCCAAACAGGGGAAGAGTTGCTGATGTGAAGGTTTCAAACGGGTCCATGGTCTTTTCCGTACCAACCTCCGCCTACGTCGGATTTGACGTATATTCTGCAGACGGTCGCCTGATCAGGCGCGTCAGCCTAGGCTACTTGCCCGCCGGGAGGTACGAGTACCGGCTGAAGTTGCCCAAGGGAGCCTACCTACTGAAGGTCAGAATCGGGGACGAGGTGAGGGAGATTAAGGGGGTGTTCTGAGGGGCAGCTCCGTTTGACATCCCGTTTGACATCCCGCTCTCAGGTATGTTAAAATAACATCTTATGATGTGGATAATGGGGATGCACGCTCACATAGGTGGAGAAGCCGACTTAAAGGCCTTAGAGGCCTACAACGAGGGCATTCGTATGCTCTTCACCGAGAACGCCGGCCAGCTTTCAGACGAGGTGGTCTTCTACAGCATGCACCCTTCGGTCGTTTATATCCTGAGGGACGGTAGCATACACATCAACGGCGTTAGGGTATCTTTTGGAGCAAAACCGAGGTTTATAACGGGTGATATGCCTCTTATAACGAAAATATCGTACTTCGGCCGGAACAAGGCCATAAGCAACATACCGACATACAGGCGTGTCGTGTTAAAGGAGGTATATCCGAAGGTAGACGCCATACTCACGGCAGACGGTAGGGGTATAGTGGAGTTTCAGTTCATCGTTCGTCCGGGAGGGGATCCGTATCGGATAAAGGTTGAGACCGATGGCCGTGTGGTTCAAAGGGAAGGCTGTCTTTACATCGTTAAAGATGGGAAGGAGGTCGTGAGGATAAGCAACTTGAAGGCTTATCAGGGGGCTGAGGAGGTTGAGGTTAGGGCGGAGGTGAAAGGTGGAGAGGTTAGGTTCATAGTTGATGATTGGGATAGAAAGCATACGCTTGTTATTGACCCTGTTGCAACGGCTATTGTGGGTTCAAGCAACGACGATTATACCAAAGCCGTAGCGGTAGATGGTTCTGGCAGTGTATTTGTTGCCGGTGAGACTTGGAGCTCCAGCGATTTTGCGCCGAGCAGAAGGGTGTTCGGTACTCCTGGTAGTAGTGATGCCTTTGTGAGCAAATTGAGCAACGACTTATTAACCCATATCGCTACCGCTATCTTGTCTTCAGATAATGTAGATATTACTTCTTCCGTAGCGATAGATAATTCCGGTAATGTGTTCGTTGCCGGTTGGACTAAGAATCCCGGCAATTTTGCGCCGAGCAGAAGGGTGTTCGGCACTCCTGGTAGTGGTGATGCCTTTGTGAGTAAGTTAAGCAACGACCTGGGAACCCATATCGCTACCGCTATCTTAACTTCAAGTGTCAATGATTATGCTTATTCAGTGGTTATAGATGATCTTGGTTATGTATTTGTCGCCGGTAAAACCGAATATTACCTTAATTTTGCGCCAAGTAGAAGAGTGTTCGGTTTCCCCGGTAGTGACGAAGCCTTCGTGAGCAAGTTAAGTAACGACCTATCGGTGCATATAGCCACTGCTATATTGTGTTCAAGTAGCTATGATGGTGCTAGATCCGTAGCTATAGACAGCTCTGGCGATGTTTTTGTTGCCGGTTATACTCATAACTACAGCAACTTTGCACCAAGTAGAAATGTCTTTGGAACCACTTACGGTGTTGATGCTTTTGTGAGCAAATTAAGTAATGACTTATCAGCGCATATCGCCACTGCTATTCTGACTTCAAGTGGTTGGGATAAAGCTTATTCCGTAGCGGTAGACAACTCCGGCGATGTGTTCGTTGCCGGTTATACTGGCCGCTCCAACGACTTTGCACCGAGTAGAAGGGTGTTTGGTACTCCTTCTCCTGGTTATTCAGATGCCTTTGTGAGTAAATTAAGCAACGACTTATCAGCGCACATCGCTACTGCTATACTGACCTCAAGTGATGATGACGAGGCTTATTCCATAGCGATAGACAGCTCTGGCGATGTGTTTATTGCTGGCTATACTGATCGTTCCGGCAATTTTGCACCGAGTAGAAACGTGTTCGGGACTCCCGGTTATACTAATGCCTTCATAAGCAAGTTAAGTAATAGCTTAGGATTGCATATGGCAACCGCTATACTGACTTCAAGTAGTGATGATTATGCCTATTCCGTGGTGATAGATAGTTCTGGTAATGTATTCGTTACTGGTTATACTGGGAATTCCAGCAACTTTGCACCGAGTAGAAACGCGTTCGGTACTACTGGATATAATGATGCCTTTGTGAGCAGACTGCCCGCCGCTTTGAGCGTCTTGGAGAAAGCGAAAGTGTCAAGGGATGCGCACGTAGAAATCTCAGGAGGTGTGCTTATTCTCACCCTCCCCATCTCCGCCTACGTCGGATTTGACGTATATTCTGCAGACGGTCGCCTGATCAGGCGCGTCAGCCTAGGCTACTTGCCCGCCGGGAGGTACGAGTACCGGCTGAAGTTGCCCAAGGGAGCCTACCTACTG
>JALWZG010000066.1:0-2311 GCA_027002825.1 Caldifarciminota bacterium | reverse complement strand
GGATGCACGCTCACATAGGTGGAGAAGCCGACTTAAAGGCCTTAGAGGCCTACAACGAGGGCATTCGTATGCTCTTCACCGAGAACGCCGGCCAGCTTTCAGACGAGGTGGTCTTCTACAGCATGCATCCTTCTGTTGTCTATGTTCTCAAAGACGGGACCGTGCATATCAACGGCGTTAGGGTATCTTTTGGGTCAGAGCCGAGGTTCATAACCGCAGATATGCCGCTTAGGACGAAGATATCCTACTTCGGACAAAACAAGGCCATAAGCAATATACCGACGTACAGGCGGGTTGTTTTGAAGGAGGTATATCCGAAGGTAGACGCCATACTGACGGCCGATGGCAGAGGTGTGGTGGAGTTTCAGTTCATCGTCCGGCCGGGAGGAGATCCGAGCCGGATAAAGGTTGAGACCGATGGTCGTGTGGTTCAAAGGGAAGACGGCATATACATCGTCAAGGAGGGCATAGAACTCGTCAGGATAAGCGATCTAAAGGCTTACCAGGGGGCTGAGGAGATAAACGTAAAAGCAGAGGTTAAGGGCAAAGGCGTAAGGTTTATCGTTAAGAGCTGGGACAGAAAGCACACGCTCGTGATTGACCCGATTGCAACGGCTATTGTGGCCTCAAACTACTACGATGCGGCTTATTCCGTAGCGATAGACGGCTCTGGAAACGTCTTTATAGCGGGTTATACTACCGGATCCAGTAGCCTTGCACCGAGCAGGAACGTTTTTGGGGTCTCCGGCGGATGGGACGCATTCGTGACCAAGCTGAGCAACGATCTAACCGCCCATATCAGCACCGCGATCCTCGCTTCAAGCGATGGGGATGTGGCGAGATCGGTGGCCGTAGACGGCTCTGGAAACGTTTTCGTAGCCGGATGGACATGGGATTCGGGCAACTTTGCACCAAGCAGGAACGTTTTCGGTACATCCGGAGGTTTAGACGCCTTCGTCAGTAAGTTGAACAACGACCTTTCGCAACACCTCGCCACTGCTATTCTCACTTCAAGTGGTACGGATATGGCGTATTCCGTTGCCGTGGACGCCTCTGGGAATGTGTTTGTAGCCGGGCGTAGCAGCAACTCTGGCAATTTTGCAACGAACAGGAACGTTTTCGGAACTTCAGGTGGAACAGACGCCTTCGTCAGTAAGCTGACGAACGACCTCTCGCAGCATCTCTCGGCTGCCATCCTCACCTCGGACAGAGAGGATGTCGCCTACACCGTGACTGTAGACGGTTCTGGAAACGTTTTTGTAGCAGGCTATACCCTTGGCTCTGGCAACTTCGCACCGAGTAGAAACGTCTTCGGCACCTCAGGCACCGTTGATGCCTTCGTGAGCAAGTTAAACAACGATTTGACTTCCCACATAAGCACAGCGATCCTCGCCTCAAGCAGCTCGGACGAAATCTTTGATGTGGTTGTGGATGCATCTGGAAACGTATTCGTAGCAGGATGGACCAACAACTCCAGCGACTTTGCACCGAGCAGAAACGTCTTCGGAAGCACTACGGGGGTATCAGGAGATCGTGACGCCTTTGTGAGCAAGCTGAGTGGAGATCTGTCCGCACATATGGCCACGGCTATACTGGCAGCGATAGGTGATGATGAGGCCTACTCCGTTGATGTGAGCGGCTCCGGTGGTGTGTTCGTATCCGGTTATACCACGAACTCCAGCGGTTTCGCCACCAACCGGATGGTGTTCGGAACACCGAGCTCACCCAACGACACTGCTGCTTTCGTCAGCCTTCTCAACAACTCCCTATCCAGGCATGTGGCCGTGGCGATCCTGACCTCAAGCCGGAATGACTACGCCAATGCGGTGGTAGTGGACGGCTCTGGAAACGTATTCGTGGCAGGTGAGACCTTCAAATACAGTAATTTCGCCCAGAACAGGAATGTTTTCGGGAGTCCCGGATATCTGTACTCCGATGCCTTTGTGAGCAAGCTGACTGGAATCCTGAGCGTTTCCGAGAGACCGAGAACGGTGAACGGTGTTGGTGTAAATCTCTCAAAGGGTGTGCTTATTCTCACCCTCCCAACCTCCGCCTACGTCGGATTTGACCTCTACTCCCCCAACGGCCGCCTAATCAAACGCGTCAGCCTCGGCTACCTGCCAACCGGCAAATACGAGTACCGCCTGAAGTTGCCCAAGGGTGTCTACCTGCTGAAGGTCAGGGTCGGGGACGAGGTGAGGGAGATTAAGGGGGTGATGTAGGGCCGCATCTTCCCTATAATTACCGTCCCGTGCTAAGTCAAAGGGAAAGGGGATACTTCACTACGCCCGAATGGCTGGTCTCCTTTATG
>JALWZG010000065.1 GCA_027002825.1 Caldifarciminota bacterium | reverse complement strand
GAGTTGGGTGTGGAGGAGAAGGTGAGGGTGGGGAACGGGTACGTTGAGTCGCAGGGGCCTTTTGTGGTTCTGGACGTTGACGGGAAGGTTGTGGCGAGGAGTTCGGGCGGAAAGGTTAGGCTTCCAAAGGGTGTTTACTTTATAAAGCGGAGAGGTGCGGTCGTAAAGGTGGTGATCAGGTGAAAAGAGGGCCGCGTCCGAACGGCGCAGAGGGGAATGATAGGTTTTCCAGACCTACCAGTAACCCCTCCACTTCAGGACACGGCCCACCTCTTATTCTAAGGCCGAAAGCCAGTAGAAGGTGGCCATAACGTCCATAACCGTGGGGTCAAAACCCACGACCTGTAAGGTCAACGGGTCCTTAGGGTCGCCTACGGAGTAGGCCGTGGGGGATGCGGCGATCACGACGAGGCGGGTGTCCGGCTTGACCTTCCTCCTGTACCGGGTTAGGGTTTGGGCGGGATGCTCGTCCCCCGCCCAGGTCTCCTCGTCCGTGAAGATGACTATCATATCGTACTCCCTGCCCTTCTCCAAGGCCCACTCTATGGGGACGGAGACGTCCGTACCGCCGGAAGAGACGGGTATAGACAGGAGTTCGGATAGGGTGAGGGACGGGGAGAACCTATTGGTGGTCTCCCAGTCTATGTACGTGTCAAAGGCGAGGAAGTCCATACGGGGTTCCCTTTGGGCCATGACCCACGCGAGGGTTATCCCAAGTTGCCACAGGCGGGTGTGATAGGCGGAGACGTACCAGTTCATGGAGCCGGAGACGTCAAGGGCGAAGAGTATCTTCAGGCCGAGGGGGGTGCGGGAGGCGGCGCTCCGTATGATGGCCTCCTCCAAGGCGTTGATGATGCTCCGGGGGATGCCATCCTCATCGGAGAGGGGGACGTAGGCGAGCAGGGGGTACAGGGGGTTGGGTTTGAGCCTCTCGGTCCCGGAGCGTATCCTCTCGGCTATCTCCATCTCCCGTGTCCGTAGTATCCCCCGCCTGTGAAGGTTGAATAAGTTCCGCAGGAGGGCGACGTAGGGCATGGAGTCGGTTAGGGCGTCCCAGACCTCATCGTATCGCAGGTAGCGTCCGGGTACGAACTCCCTGACTACGGCGTTATCTCGGATGTACCGGGCCACGTCCGACGGGGACATATCCCCTTCCCTCAAACGGAGAAAGGCCCGGACGTAGGGATTCCGGGTGAGGAGACCGGTCTCTATCTGCCGCTTCCTCCTCCTGGGGTAGTCGGATACGAACCGGTAGAACTCGCTCCTCCAAGGGTTTTCGGGCTTCGGATGGGCCAGGCGCAGGACGTCCCACATGGCGAAACCCTCCCTACGGAGGTACTTCAGGACTTGGTAGGCGAGGCGCTCATCGTCCTGGGAGGAGAACCACCGCCTTATGGCCCTACGGACGTGTCGCAGGAGGCTCGCCCTTCCCCTTAGGTACCGGTAGTATCTCATAAAGAGCAGGAGGTGGTAGCCCGTCCTGACCACCACCGGGAACACCTCCTCTGCTAACCTCCTCCCCTCCGTGTCCGGGGACAGGAAGAGGGCGGCGAGGGTGAAGAGTAGAGGATCCCACTTGTAGGCCCGGTTGTTGCGGGCGACATCCTCTAACAGTTCGGCCACCTCGCGGGGGTGGGAATCTACGACCTTTAGGGCGTTGGCGACGTTCTCCTTCGTCATCTCGTAGGCGGTGGCGTAGTACGTACCGGAGAAGGTGCCGAGGATCAGGAACCTCTCAAACTGACGCAGGGGGGAGATTTTGAAACCGTAGCCTCCCGCCCTGTTCGGCACCATCTCCCTCTCCCGACCGGGGATGGGTTCCCCTTGAGGGGTCCTTCCCTCTTCCAAGATACGATCCAAACGCATTACCCACCTCCGAAGCCGTATTTTAAGGGTGGAGGTTGAAACCCCCGCCCAGGGCGGAGAGTATGCCCTTGAAGACCTCCTCCCTGTTGTCCGGCGTGATGAGAATGGGCTTAAAGCGCCTTCTTATCCTCGCGACAAGGGGATGGACATCCCTTATGGGGAGGGTTGCGAGTAGAGGGGTAGGGGTGTGGAAAACGAGGTGTTCCACCAGCTCGGCAAATCCCCTGCTGAGAAGTTCCATCTTTCCGATCTCGTCTATGAGAACGTGTCCATCACACCGGTGTACGCATCTCTCAAGGATGGGTAGGGCGATCCTCTCAAACCCCTCAACGTCCACACCGTACCTCCCAACCCTGTAAGGAGTTTTGAGGGAGACGTGTGCCAGTAAACCCTCCCTCCCCTCGCTCGTGATAACCTTAAACCCAACCCTCCTACCACCCTCCCTTATCTCCTGGGTCCAAAAACCCACAAAAACACCTTCAAATCTCCGGTAAAGCCTTTTGACAAGGGTTGTCTTCCCCGCTCCGGGTTTCCCCGTTATGAAGAGCTTCAAGTTCCGTGGGAAGATATTTCCCTTATGTACTCGTCGGCCATCATGGCCGCAACCGCTCCGTCGGATACCGCCGTGACGATTTGACGCAGAGGCTTGGCCCTCCCATCACCTGCGACGAAAAGGCCTGGGGTTTTGGTCTTGGTATCCTCCCCGACGAGGGCAAAACCCCTCTCGTCAAGTTCCACCAAGTCCTTTACCACATCGTTCACAGGTCTAAGGCCGATGTACACGAAGGCGCCGTCCACTTCCACCGTGCTTTCCTCACCGGTTTTTGTGTCCTTCAGCCTCAGGGCTTTTAACACGTTGTCCCCTACAAACTCCACCACGACCTTGTTGAGGAGGAATTCCACGTTGGGCTTTGACCTGAGCTGTTCAACGTATATCTTCTGCGCCCTGAACTGCTCTCTGCGGTGTATCAGGTAGAGCTTTGCGACCAAGCCGGAAAGGTAAAGCCCCTCCGTAAAGGCCGAATCACCTCCCCCTATTACGGCCACCGTTCTGCCCTTGAAAAAGGGACCATCGCACACGGCGCAGTAAGACACACCCCTCCCCGTAAACTCCCTCTCCCCGGGAACGCCGAGCTTCCTCGGCTCGGCACCCGTAGCCCATATCACGGCCTTTGCCCTGAACTCCCCATCCGTCGTCTCCAGGACAAAGCGTCCCTCACCCTCCTTTCTGATCCTCAGGACTTCGGCAAAGACTATCCGGGCGCCGAATTTCTTGGCGTGCTTTTCCATAAGCTTGGCGAGCTCGGGCCCCTTTACACTCTCCACACCGGGATAGTTGTCAACCTCGTCCGTCACGGTTATCTGTCCTCCGACGGCGAGCTTTTCAAATACAACCGTCCTCAGCATTGACCTGCCGGTGTATATGGCGGCCGTGAGGCCCGCCGGCCCACCTCCCACTATGGCAACGTCCCACTCCCTCTCAACCTCTTCCCCTGCGGATATGTCCTCCAGTTTGATCTCCAACATAACCGGCAATTATACGCACGGGAACACCCTCAGACCGCCTCCGCAGGTACAAGGGGTTCGCTCTTCAGGGTCAGACCCCTCATACCGGTTATCCTAACCCTTACAAACTCACCCGTCCGGAACCTCCCCCTGACCGTAACCGTCAGGCCGTTGAAGAGCTTTCCCGCCGACTCGTTGGGGTCCTTACGGCTCGGCCCGTCTATCAGGACCTCCCCCTCCCTCCCGATGAAGATCCTCCTCCTCTCCAGTATCCCCCTGTTGACCTCCTCGATCAGCCTCCTCTGACGTTCCACCTTGACGTCGTAGGGGAGCTGGTCCCTGTAGAGGGCTGCGGGGGTGTTGGGCCTCGGCGAGTAGATGAACATGTAGGCCCCGTCGTACTTCACCCTCCTGACGACGTCCAAGGTCGCCTCAAAGTCCTCCTCCGTCTCCCCCGGAAAGCCCACGATTATGTCCGTCGTTATGGTGCCTAGGGGCATCATCTCCCTTATCATGGCGGCCTGCTCAAGGTACTCGCCCCTCGTGTAGCCCCTGTTCATCCTCTTCAGGATCCTATCGGAGCCGGACTGGAGGGGTAGGTGTATCCAAGGGGTTATGACGTCGCTCTCGGCGACCACCTTCAGGACCTTGTAGGAGAAGTCCCGCGGGTTGGGGCTGGTGAACCTTATCCTCCTGACGTTCCTGACGCTGTCCTCCACCATCAGGAGGAGGTCGGCGAAGTCGTACCGCCCGTCAAAGTAGCTGTTCACGTTCTGGCCGAGTAGGGTTATCTCAACCACGCCGGCGGCGTCCAAACGCTTCACCTCGGCCACTATCTCCTCCGCCGGGCGGGAGTACTCCCTCCCCCTCGTGTAGGGGACGACGCAGAAGGTGCAGAAGTTATCACAACCGTACTGGATGCTCACGTAGGCGGAGTACTGCCCCGGATAGACCTCCCTGTCCACCCTGTAGTGCAGGCCTATGTCCTCGCAGACCACCCTCTGATGTCCGAGGGACTCAAGGAGGTCGGGTATCTCAACGAAGGCCCTCGTCCCCACGACCAGATCCGCCCCGTACTTCAGGAGGTTCTCCCTCTCCTGCTGGGCCAAACATCCCATTACGACGGTGGTCTTCTCCCTCTTGCTGAAGTACCGGAGGAGGTGCTTGGCCTTGCGGGCCGCCTTCTCCCGGACCGTGCAGGTGTTTATCAGGACGACGTCCGCCTCCTCCGGGTTGTCCGTGTAGACGTACCCCCTCTCCTCCAACATCCTCCGCACCAGCTCGCTGTCCAGCTCGTTCATCTGGCAACCGAAGGTCTTTATGTAAAACCTCTTACCCTTCATCTACGGTGTTTATTGTAAGGCCGATTGCTTTCGCTTTCCCCAGGTATAATCCCGACCTCCCATGAGGGTTCTGCTCTTCGGGTACTTCACCAAGGAGATGGGGGGCAGGGGGACGGGGGGGGAGTGTGCGTGGAGCATCGTGCGGGGCTGTGGCGGAGGAGAGTAGCGAAAGGCGCGGGGGGGGTGTGCGCGGCGAGCTGTTTGGTACGCTCGTCGGGCACAGGAG
>JALWZG010000064.1 GCA_027002825.1 Caldifarciminota bacterium | reverse complement strand
GTACCCCACGGGCGGCAACTCATCAACCTCCATCCGGAATACGATGGCGGGCGGGGGTTTCTCACCCTCAAGTTTCCGGAGGAACTCCTTCAGTCTCCCCTCCTCCCCCTCAACGTCAATCTCCACCCCGCCCGTGCCGTTCCTGACGTACCCCTTGAGGGAGAGGCCAACGGCGAGGTTGTAGACGAAGGGGCGGAAACCCACCCCCTGTACTATGCCGTTCAGCCTGATCCGGAGCCTCTTCACGCCACGGATTCCACCTCCTCACCCTCGGCCAGGTCCTCCCTGCGGATTATCTTGTAGCCTCCGAGCATCGCCTCAACTTCAGAGGTCATCATCCTGACCGCCGTATATACGACGAGGTAGACGTGTATTACGACGAATACGGCGAAGAACCAGAGGAGCCAGTGGTGGAGGTACCTCACCCAGTTGAGGTTATCACCGAAGGGCTTGAGTCCCCATTCGGCCACAAACCTCCAGAGGGGGGAGTACTGGGCGCTGGCGTAAATTACGAAGCCGGAGAGTATGGAGAAGGCCACGGCCAGATAGACGAAGACGTAGGCTATCTTGGCGATGGGGAAGTGTCCGAAGTACAGCCTCCAGGGTCTCACCGGCCATACGAGGGCCAAAATCTCGTCAAGGGCGTGCTTCCAGAACCTTCTGTCCCACCGCAGCATCTCGCTCCATCTACTCTCCTTACTCCCCACGAAGCCCCAGTAGAGGCGGAGTATAAACGACGCCGTCAGGAAGTAGGCCGCCACGAAGTGCAGATAGCGGATGGTCCCCATAAGGAAGATGTCGGAGGCATCCCCCGGCTGGGAGAAGGGCGGATTCCCTATCAGGTAGCCAGTGATCATCAGGACGGATATGCTGAAGGCCATTACCCAGTGGGAGATCCGGACGGGGAGGTCGTAGGGGTGGGCGGTTATGAACTCCGTTATCCTCTTCATGCTTCCCCCCTACTGCACCTTAACCCTCACCAGCTCGTTCCCTTCGGGGTCGTAGAGGTGGGCGGCGCAGGCGAGACAGGGGTCAAAGGAGTGGATGGTGCGGAGGATCTCCAACGGCTGTTTGGGGTCGTGCAGTGGGGTGCCAAGGAGGGACCTCTCGTATGGCCCCGGCTGACCCTTGGCGTCCCTCGGCCCGGCGTTCCACGTGGTGGGGGCTATCACCTGATAGTTCTCTATCTTCCCGTCCTTTATCCGCACCCAGTGGCCGAGGGAACCCCTCGGAGCCTCCATGAATCCCATCCCCTTCGCCTCCTTCGGCCAGGTCTTCGGGTCCCACTTCTCCCCGTTGAAGGTGCCGGTGTTCCCGGAGTTTATGAGGGTTATTATGCGGTCGTAGAGGTCGGGGAGGTAGTCTTCGGCTATTACCCAGGTCTCAAGGCAGCGGGCGGCCGTCCTTCCGAGGGTTGAAAACAGCGCCTCAACGGGAACGTCCAACTTCTTCAGAGCAAAGCCCACCTTGTCCCTTACGGCCCTGTGACCGAGGGCGTACGCCACCACCATACGGGCGAGGGGTCCGACCTCCATGGGGTGTCCCTTCCACCGCGGGGCCTTGAGCCAGGAGTACTTGCCGTCGGTGTGGAGGTACTCGTAAGGCGGCTCCGGACCAGTGTAGTTCGGCTCGGTTTCGCCTTCGTACGGATGGAGACCCTTATCGTCCCCCACGGAGTACCTGAACCACGCGTGGGCAACCACCTCCTGCACCTGCTCCGGGTCCTTCGTATCCACCTCGTAGACCTTACCGAGGTCGTGATTCAGGATGGCACCCCGCGGGAAGAAGAGCCTGTCAAGGTCGTAGAGCTGGCCTTCGGGGAACTCACCGTAGACGAGGAAGTTCCCCCCGCTGTCCCCGTAGTTCGCCCAATCCTTGTAGAAGGAGGCGGTGGCGAAGAGGTCGGGGACGTAGACCTCCCTAACGAACTCTACGGCCTGGTCTATGTGGTGTTTTATCTCCGAAAGCACCCTGGCATTTATGACGGCCGGACCGTCAAGGTTCACGGACACCGGCACCCCTCCGACCAGGAAGTTGGGGTGGGGGTTCTTCCCTCCGAGGAAGGTGTGTATCCGGACTATGTGCCTCTGCCACTCAAGGGCCTCAAGGTAGTGCGCTACGGCTATCAGGTCTATCTCCGGTGGGAGTTTGTAGGCGGGATGGTCCCAGTAGGCGTTGGCGAATATGCCCAGCCTCCCCTTACTTACGAAGTTCTTGAGTCTGGTAAGGAGGTCTTTGAAGTATCCGGGGCTGGAGTTGGGCCAGTTGGAGAGGGACCTCGCTATCTCCGACGCCCTTTCGGGGTTGGCCTTCAGGGCGTTGGGTACGTTCACCCAGTCAAGGGCGTGGAGATGGTAGAAGTGCATGACGTGATCGTGGATGTACTGGACGGCTATGATGAGGTTTCTAAGGGCTTGAGCGAGGGGAGGTATATCTATGCCGAGGGCGTCCTCAACCGCCCTTATGGAGGCAAAGGCGTGGACCGTCGTACATACCCCGCATATCCTCTGCGTGAAGGCCCACACGTCCCGCGGGTCCCTCCCCTGCACTATCCTCTCTATCCCCCTCCACATCGTACAGGAGGAGTACGCTTCGCTTATTACGTTGTTGTCCACCTCCGCCTCAATCCTCAAGTGTCCCTCAATGCGGGTGATCGGGTCTACGACTACCCTCATGCTTTACCTCCTTCGTCTTTACCTTCCGATTCTCCGGCTCCCTCCTCCGCCTTTGAGGCCAGTTTTTCGGCGAACCTTTCGGCACTTTTAACCACGGCCGTGTATAGGGCGTGGGCGCCGACCGTCAGGCCCGTCAGACCGAGGGCAACCTTCCCTATATCGTCGGCCCTGGCCTCAACCCCGAAGCCCCCCGTCTTCGGTATATGCTCGTAGAAGGGGTAGTACCTGTCCCAGAAGTCCCTCTCGGAGCAGCCGAGACAGGGATGGCCGGACTTCACCGGCCAGCTGGCGTCCATGTTCCACCGCCACGCGGCGCAGACGTTGTAGGTGACGGGTCCCTTACAGCCCACCTTGTACAGGCAGTACCCCTGTCTGGCCCCGTAGTCGTCAAAGGATAGGACGAACTGACCGGCGTCGTAGTGTGGCCTCCTCTCGCAGGTGTCGTGTATCTTCTTGCCGAAGGCAAACTTCGGCCTCCTCTGGGCGTCCAACTCCGGCAACCTGTTGAACAGGACGTAATGCACCAAAACGGCCATTATGACGTCCGGGTTGGCGGGGCATCCGGGTACGTTTATGACGGGTTTGGACCTGATTATCCGCTCCAGTCCGACGGCTCCCGTGGGGTTGGGGTTGGCCTTCGGTATCCCGCCGAAGGCGGCGCACGTCCCAACGGCCACGAAGGCGAGGGCGTGGGGTTCAATCTCCTTGAGGATCTGGATGGCCGTCCTACCGGCTACGGTGCAGTATATCCCGTTGTCCTTCGTAGGTATGGCGCCCTCAACTACGACAATTATCTGGCCCGAATACTCCTTAAGGACCTCTTTAAGTCTCTCCTCGGCCCGGTGTCCGGCGGCGGCCATGAGTACCTCGTGGTAGTCAAGGGATACGTGGTCAAGGAGGGCCTCCCCTACGGAGGGGGCGGTGGCTCTGGTGAAGGACTCCGTATTCCCGGCGCAGTCCTGAAAGTTCAGCCATATCACGGAGGGTCTCCCGTCCCCTACCGCCCTCTCTATGGCCTTGGCCATCTTCGGGATGAGCGTATGGGACAGCCCCAAAAGAGCCGCCATCCTCCCGCAGAATTTTAGGAATTCCCTCCTGCTCAGGTTTTCAACCTTGCGCTTTTCCAATTTTTCAAGAACGTCCGTTGCACTCATCATCCGTATTTTACAGGCGAAACAAAGAATTCTTACGGAATTTTCAGAAAAGAATTCGCATGGGATGGAGGAGATCGGGCATACGCTCACCGTTAAACTTCCGGATCGGTGGGATGAAGATTACGGTTCTCGGACTCGGAAACATCCTTCTAAGGGATGAAGGTGTCGGTGTACACGTGCTTAAGGATCTTGAAAACCACCTCCCCGAAGACGTTGAAATCCTTGATGGAGGTACCATAGGCCTTCCCCTCCTGACCTACCTTTCGGATGCGACCCACCTCGTAATAATAGACGCCGTAAGGACGGACGCCCCTCCGGGTACGGTGATGCTCTTCGGTCAAGAGGAGCTTATGCGCGGACCTCCGGTCAGGTTCTCCGTCCACGACATCTCAATAACGGACCTCATCTCCCTCCTCAAGTTCAAGTACGACCGCCTGAAGGACGTACGCCTCATCGGCGTAGTCCCGGAGGGGACGGGAGCGGGGACGGAACTTAGCGAAAGCGTAAAACAGGCATGTGTTGAGGTGAAGGAGATGGTGAAGAGGATCGTAGCAGAATGGAGATCGGGGGTAAAATAGCGGTATGTGTCTCGGAGTTCCGGGTAAGGTCCTATCCGTTGAAGAGGACGAGTTGGGCCTCCTCTACGGTAAGGTCAAATTTGGCGGGATCGTGCGGAAGGTTAACCTGAGCTACACCCCGGACGTCAAGGTGGGAGATTACGTCGTCGTACACGTCGGTTTTGCCATAAGCAAGATAGACGAGGAGGAGGCCTTGAGAGTGTTTGAGTACCTGAAGAGGATGGGGGACCTGGAGGGCCTTGATGAGACGGGATGAGGGGGTTCTTGAAGGTAAGGTCGTCGCAATCCGCAAAGAGGGAAAGAGCATGTGGGTAAAGGTCTCAATAAGGGGTGTAATAATAGAGGCCCTGGCCGACCTCGTTGAAGATCTGAAGGTGGGGGATAGGGTCCTGGTCCATGGAAAGGTCGTTCTGGCGAAGGTCTTCAGCGCTTCAAAAAACCCCTGAGGATGTCGCGCAGACCCCTACGCCTCCTCCTGTAATACTTGCGGTAATAACCGCTTGTCCTTCCCTTTTGGTTGAACACCACGAGATCCGGTGTTATGTCCACCATTTTCAAAAACGACCTCTTGGTGTAGTTGTACTTGAGGACAAGAACGTATTTCACGGCGAACTTTTCAAGCAGTTTGATCTCCGGTGCCACCGTGATGGGGGGCAGATCCAGGATTATGAGGAACTTCTCCGCAAGGGGACCTATGTTGGACAGCATTTCGTTGAAAAGTAGGAGATGGTCCTCCCTGGCAGAACCCACGGGAAGGACGTAAAGCCGCTCGTGTATCCTGTACGGCTCGTAATGGCCGTCGGAGTATCCCTTTACGTCCCCCAAACCGAGGAGATAGCTCAGGCCTTTGGCCCTTATATCCCCGTCTATCAGAAGGATCGGTATACCCGAAATAGCCGCAGCGGAGGCGAGGTTGACGCTTACAAACGTCTTGCCCTCACCCGTCTGCGTACTCGTAATCGCAACAACCTCCTTCAAGTTCTCAAACATGTTTAGCTTGAAGAGGAGCTTCCTGAACTCGTTAAGTGCGGGGGATGAGGAGTCCACCTCCTTGAGCTTTATCATATCAACGGGGAGGAGATCGGCTCCGGAAAACTTGGGCATTATGATCACCTTTTCCTTCGGGAACGGCAGTGTATCCTCGTCAAGGACTATATCCGTGGTTATGTCCCTCAGGATCGCTATTCCAACCGCCACTATTAGACCTATCAGAAAACCCATAAGGGCCACCACACGGGTTCTCGTGTATATACCCACCTTTTTCACGACGGGTGAGGCGAGGATATGTACGTCGGATACGAGACTACCCATCTGGACCTCCGTGTCGTTCAGCTTCTGACCCAGGGCTATGTAAAAGTCCTCGGCGTTCTCCAGGTTCCGCCTGATCGTCAGGAGCATGGCCTGTTCTTCCAAAACCTCGGGAAGAATGGACTTGTAGTAGTTCAGCTGCTCCTGCAGATATTTGGTGTTGTCCTTGGCACTTCTTACGAGTAGGGCGTTTATCCTATCTATCTGAGACCTGACCGATTTCACCTGTGGGTGTTCATCGCCGTACTTCTCCCTCAAATCCCAAAAGGTGAGGATGAGGTTTATCCTCTCCCGTTGGATATCGTTTAAGGTTTTGTTCCCCACGTCTATGAAGGCCGTATCGGTGGGGTGGTTTGAGACGAACTCCAGGAGTTTTTTGATCCTGTTCAGGGAGGTGTTGGTCTCGGCCATGAGGCTAAGGATGCTCTCCTCGGTGAACTCCGGGTATCTCATCCCCTTTTTAAACCTCTGTATCTCGTCGGCGAGGAAGTCTATCTGCCTTCTGTAGTAATCCATCAACCGCTCTATCGTCTTTTTCTGTCTCTCAAGCTGGTTCTTCTTCTCCTTCAGTCTTATATCCCTCAGCCAATCCGCCACCTTCTCAACGGCTCTCTCCGCCCACCTCCTGTCGTAAGATATGTAGGAGATGGTGAAGAAAACCGGTCTGTCGGCGGAAAAAACGTCCTCACCCTGGGAAACGATGGAAAGCTTGAGCTTTGAAAGCCTTTTCCACAGCGAAAGCGTATCGTACACGACCACCTTAAACCTTTTACTGCAAGGGCATACAACGGCGTGCAGGCTGTCCTCGGTGTACGTTCCGGGTTTAAGCGATTTAACACCTCTGACCCTTCCCTCAACCACCTCGTACATAAGGGACGTATCCACCAAACCCCTGTAGAACTCCGGAAACCTTGACTTTATCGTGAAGGTGTTGAAGACCATCTGGGCGGTGCTCTGATAACGTCTTTCGATCTGTTGGGAGAGAAGGCTTATCTCCTTACCCTGAGGCTCTATCATCATATGAACCTTTGCCTCATAGGGTGGAGGTTTTCTGAAGAGGAGGTTGAATACGGATAGCAGGACGGCGGAAAGTACGGCTGTGAACAGGATAAACCTCCACTCCCTCAGTATTATGGCCTTGAACCTCTTGTACACGTATTGGAAATCACCTTCCCTCATCACCCGTCCACCCTTTCACGGGCCTTCCTGTAGAACCTTCTCGTCATCTTTATGATGCGCTTTAGCCTTTTTTTGTCCTTGGCGGGGGCCTCCTCGTAATACTTAAGGGCCACTTCAAAATACCTTATGGCCTCATCAAACTTTCCGAGGAAGTACTTCGTGTAGCCGAGGTAAAAGGAGACGTAAATGACGTTGTAAGGAACGTTGTACTGATCCCTCAGGACGAGGAAGAGAAGCACCTCGTACACGCTTTCCGCTTCCTCAAACTTTCCCAACCTGAGGAGTATGCTACCGTAAACCCAGCGGAAGTACCTGCTCTCCGGATACCTTTCAACGTACACCCTTAGGATGGGTTCGGCTTCCTTGGACCTCCTCTCCTGCATTAGGATCCACGCGAGGGTCAGGGCGGAGATCACAGACGTGTAATGGCCCTTTCTCCAAGCCTTCTTCAAGTACTCTATGCCCTTCTCGCGAGCCTTTTCCCTGTCCTTTACCAGAAAGAAGGTGGGTATCAGACCTATGCGGCTCGGAGCCTTTGAGAGGGCGTAGTTGTAAATTCCAAGGGGAAAGTAGGCGTCGTAGAGCGTGGAATCCTCCTCAACGGCCTTCTTCAGCGGTTTTAACCCCTCAAGGGCGAATTTGAGGGCTACAAGGTAGTTCCCCTCCCGACCCGCTCTCAAGGCCCTGTAGCCGTAAGCACCGGCTATAAAGAAGTTCATCCACGCCCTCGTTTCCCTGTCTTTCGCGACCGAAAGCCTGTCCCTCGCCTTTCTGACGGCGGTTTCCATGTTCTCAACGAACTCCCTCTCGTACCTGTTGGTGTGGTAATCCTCCATGTAGTAGTCGTAAATTGCGGCCTTGAAAAAATAACCGACCGGTTCTTCGGGAAACCTCCTTATGGCCTCCTCCACGAGGGAAAAGGCGGCGGAGTACCTCTCCCTGTAGGTGTACTCAAGGGCGACCCTTATTAGGCTGTCCAGCTCCTCGCTGTACGGCAACTTCCACAGGAGAAACAGCATCAACGGGTACTATTCTATCTTTGAAAGCCTCGTTGAGCGGTACATCGTAGAACATACCCCTGAAGAGGAGGAGTTCCCCTGGAATGCCACTGTCCACCTCCACCTTCAGGACGTACTCCTTCCCCCCCACCTTCAGGGATACGTCCTGACCGCTCTTCACCCCCAACCTCCCGGCGAGGTCATCGGATATGAACACCGTCTTCTCCTTGACAAAGGGCTTGTGTATGCCGTTTCTGAAGGCGTAGTAGGAGCTCTTATAAATGTCATGGACGTGCAGGAGAGACCGTCCGCTCGGAGGCTCAACCGCTACCGGCTCGTACCCTTCAAGGACGAAACGGTATTTGGCCTTCGGATAGGTGTAGGATTTCTTGAGTTTGGCTATGGTGGGTATGACATCCGGGTAATGCTTTTCCTCGTAGTTCAGGGCGTAGGGGTCCAGATCCTCGTACGCCATGACATCTTCGCGTATGGACTCAAAGACCTCTTGAGCGCTCCTCCAGGGTGCGTTCCCTCCGATCCGTCGGATAAGGGACTTGAAGATCCACCACGCGGGTCTGCTACCCGCGTACGGCCAAAGGGCATCCTTACCGTACTGCACACGCCCCTCCAGATTGGTCCTCGTCCCGTCCTCCTCGTAGGGTACGGTTATGGGTAGGAGGGCTGAGGCGTACTCCGCCGAAGGGTCTTTAAACGAGGAGAGGACCACCACAAAGGGTGTGTTCTCCAAGGCCTTGATGACGAGCTCTCTGTCGTAGTACTCGTAAACGGGTTCAACCTCCCAGAGTATCAGGGCGTCTATTCCGCCCTCGGCCGCCCTTTCGAGTATCCGCCGCGTGTTTAAGCCGTCCGGGAACGGGTGGAAACCCACGTCGTAAAACCCCTGTCCGTTTGGCGCCGTCCTGAGTAAGAGGAACTTCGCCGCTCCGTTCAGGGTTGAGGTGTAGGCTATGTTGGACTGGGCCTCGGCGGGTAAGTCGTCCGGGAACAGGAAGAGGGGGAACTTTGCCCTCTTAAAGGCTTTGACCACTTCCACGTAACCCTCAGCGGGGGTGTCAGCGAAAAACTGGTAGGAGGCCTTCACCTCTCCGGCCGGAGGTATCCTCACCCATTTCGCCCAACCGTCCTTTACGTATCTCTCCTTGTAGGGGTTAAGTACGAAGATCTCAGCCCCCCTTCGGGCAGCCCTGACAAGCCTTATACCCACACCCGGTACGGTCTCCCTGACATCTCCGAAGATTATTATAACGTCCGCACGGTCTATATCCTTGACCTCAGCGGTTGACGCCGGGTATCCCACGACCCTTTCCACGGGGTCCTCGTCGTAGGCAACGTGCGGTTTCCTGAAGTCCAAGTTGAAGCTTCCGAGGACCTCCTTCATGAGCTTACGGGCCACATAGGCGCTTTCGTTGGTTCCGCGCCCACCTGAGAGCATAGCAACGCTCTTGGCCCTGCTGAGGTTCTCCGCAACCCAGTCCAACGCGAGGTTCCAGTTAACCTTTACCCATTCCCCATCCCTGCTCTTGAGGTGCGGATAGTCCAACCTGTTCTTGAAATCCGAGACGTACTCGTGGGAGAAGCGGTCTCTGTCCGTGATCCAGAACTCGTTCACGTCGGGGTTTTCCCTACCGTTTATACGGACTATCTTGTGGACATCCTCACGCTTCCCCCCGGCTACCATCTTGCCCTTGGTGTAAGGCTTCCTGCCTATTACCTCAACGAACACGTTGGCCCCCAGTGAATCCTCAGGGCTTATGGCGGGCACCCTTTGCAGGTTCCAAGGTCGGGTGTAGTACTTGTAGTCCGCGCCGTTTATGGCCCCCACCGGGCATATCTCTATCAGGTTGCCGGAGAACTCGTTCCGGACAAACCTGTCCTTCTCCGGGCCGAAGACGGTGTACCACCCCCTGTCAAAGACCGACCAATCCCTTCCACCACCTATGGTCCAGTAAAAGGTGGAACATTTGAAGCACTGGATACACCTGTGGGGTTCAAGGTCAAAGTAGGGACCGGCGTCGTGCTTGGGGAAGAGCCTCTTGGGAAAGGTGTACTTGCTCGTCGTGGGGCCGAAGAGGTAGGTTATCTCCTGGAGGTCGCACTCCCCACCCTTGTCGCATATGGGACAGTCAAGGGGATGGTTTGTCAGGAGGAGGGATATGACGGCGTTTTGGGCCTCTTTTACGGCCGGCGTTCTGGTCCATACCCTCATCCCCTCCTCTGCCTTGGTCGCGCAAGCCGGTCTCAGACCCCTGCGACCCCTTTTGTCCTCCACCTCCACAAGGCAAACCCTACAACCCGCCCAAACGGGCAACTTCGGATGATAGCAAAAAACCGGAACCGGCTCGCCGTTCCGCCAAGCCACGTCAAGGATTGTTTCCCCGTCTTTGAACTCAACTTCAACACCGTTCAACAGCATTTTAGCCATAGAGGGTATTATAGTCTTGAAAAGGTGTCCGGTAGAACGGCGTTAGAATAGACGCTATGAGAAGCGTCAGCGCCGAAGAGCTTTGGGCGGAGATCAAAGAGGGTGTTGTCGTCGTTGACCTATGGGCGGACTGGTGTCGTCCCTGCAAGGCGATAGAACCCTACCTGAAGGAGCTCGCCCAAAGGCATCCCGATGTTAAATTTTTAAAGATAAACACGGATGAATACCCGGAAGTTCCCATGGAGCTGGGTGTGATAAGCATACCGACCGTTCTGTTCTTTAAGGGTGGTGTGGAGGTAAAAAGGATAGTGGGCGCCAAACCCAAACACGTCTACAGGAAGGCCGTTGAGGAGCTGCTCTGACACCCTACTCCATACCACCCATAATCCGACCCTCTATTTCCCTCGCTATATCGTACGGGGTTTCCCCCTTTTCTAAGGCGACCTTAACCATTTCCTTCAGGTCGTGTTTTCTGTGGACCTCTTCAAGCAGGCGTTTTACGAGGATCTTTTCCACCTGATCCACCACCCTACGCCGTCTCACCTCGTCCAAGTGGGATAGCCTGTACTCCCTGTGTTTCATGATCTCCTCCACGAGCTCCTCAACACCTTCACCCCTCACGGCAACTGTCTTTACAACCGGTGGTTTCCACTCATGGGTTGACAGGGAGATTATGGCCTCCAACTCCCTTACGAAGCGGTCCACCCCCTCTCTGTCGGCCTTGTTTACGACGAAGATGTCCGCGATCTCCATGAGACCCGCCTTTAAGGCCTGAACGGCATCCCCAGACTCCGGCACAAGGACTACGACGACCGTATCAGCCGTCTTCACTATGTCCACCTCGGACTGACCCACACCCACCGTTTCTATGAGTATCATATCGTATCCGAAAGCGTCAAGCAGGTCCACCACCGCCCCCGTACTCTCGGCCAGACCACCGAGGCTTCCCCTTGAAGCCATACTCCGTATGTATATACCGTTTTCCATCGCCCTCGTCATGCGGAGGCGATCCCCAAGGACCGCCCCTCCGGTAAAGGGTGAGGAGGGGTCTACGGCCAGCACGGCCGGTTTGAACCCCCTTCCCTTTAAGGCGACGGCAAGCCTGTCCACAAGTGTGCTTTTACCCGCCCCAGGGGGACCGGTTATGCCTACCCGGTAGGCCTTTCCCGTGAGGTTGTAAAGCTCTTTAAATATCTTATCCGTTTCCCAGTCGTTCTCAACGTAGGTTATCAGCCTCGCAAGCGCCCTTATATCCCCCCTTTTGAACCTCTGGACCAGCTCCTTCACATCCATCAGAGGACCACCAGTCTTCCCATGGGACGGAGTCCCTTCCTCCGGATAACGTTCCGGGTGTCCACGATTATTCCAGCCTTTTCGGCGATCACCTCCCAGTCAACGTCGTCGTGATCGGTTATTATTAGAACGGTATCCGTCCATTCCAAGGCGTCCCTAAGGGCGACGCTCCTCATCCCCATGAACCTCTTGACGTGGGGATCGTGGTACTTCACCTCAGCCCCTTTCGCACGGAGTATCTCAACGGCCCTGTACGCCGGACTCTCCCTTGTGTCCGATATGTTCTTCTTGTACGCCACCCCCACTACGAGGACCTTTTCCCCCTTGATCTCCCTACCTTCGCTCTTCAGGGCCTCTTCAAGGAGGGAGACGGCAAACTCCGGCATACCTTTGTTTATCCTGTCGGCGAGGGCTATGAACTCGGCGTCTATTCCGAGCTTCCTCACCTTCCAGAGGAGGTAGAGGGGGTCTATGGGGATGCAGTGACCACCCACACCCGGTCCGGGGTAGAACTTCATAAAGCCGAAGGGCTTGGTGCCGGCCGCCTCTATCACCTCCCATATGTCCACACCGAGTTTGTGGGAGATCATGGCGAACTCGTTCACCAGGGCTATGTTCACGGCCCGGAAGGTGTTCTCAAGGAGTTTGGTCAGCTCGGCCGCCTTCGCACTGCTGACGGGGACGACCCTCTCAACGGCTATGGAGTAGAAGCGCACCATCAACTCCGTTGATAGCCTGTCCAATCCCCCCACGACCTTGGGGGTGTTGTGGAACTTCCATTTCGGATCCCCCGGATTTATCCTCTCCGGGGAGTGGCCCATGAAGAAGTCCCTGCCCACCCTAAGACCCGTCTCTTCAAGGAACTGAGCCATTTCTTCCGTCGTTCCGGGATACGTCGTACTTTCAAGGGATATGAGCATTCCGGCGTGTAGGTGTTCCCTGAGGGCGGAAAAGGCCGCCTTAACATAGGAAAGGTCCGGTTCACCGTAAGGATCTACCGGTGTTGGGACGGTTATAACGACCACGTCCGCATTCCTGTGTACGTTCTTGTCCGTCGTCGCAAAAAGCCTTCCGGATCTGACGAGGGCCTTTATGTCCTCGGAGGTTATGTCCTCTACGTAGCTCTGGCCTCGGTTTATGGCTTCAACTTTTCCCCCGTCCACTTCAAGGATGGAGGTGTTGATCCCCCTTCGGGCGAACTCCACCGCAAGGGGCAGACCCACGTACCCACCACCCACGACTACGAGGTTGAAGTCTTTGCTTTCAATCGCCTTTAAAAGCCTTTTGAAGTTCTCCTGTGTCATGACAGCATTATCAGCATGGCCTTGACCGTGTGCAAGCGGTTTTCCGCCTGTTCAAAGACGAGGGACCTCTCGCTCTCTATGACCTCGTCGCTTATCTCTTCCCCTCTGTGGGCGGGTAGACAGTGCATAACCTTGGCATGCTCAGGTGCGTGTCTGAGGAGTTGGGAGTTGACCTGGTACCTTGCAAACGCCTTTTTCCTCTCCTCCGCCTCGTGTTCCTGCCCCATGGACGCCCATACGTCTGTATATATAAAGTCCGCAAAGGAAACGGCTTCAACGGGATCGTGGGTTATGTGTATACGGGAGCCGGTCTTGGAGGCCACCTCCTTTGCCCTTTTAACCACATCTTCCGGAGGTTCGTAGCCGGGAGGACAGGCTATGGTGAAGTCCGAACCCAAAAGGGCGCTCATCAACATCAGGGAGTTGGCCACGTTGTTCCCATCGCCTATGAACACAAGGTGGAATCCGAGGTCCCCCCCCGTTTCCTCCAACATGGTTTGGAAATCCGCCAGGGCCTGCATCGGGTGTTCAAGGTCGGATAGGGCGTTGATCACGGAGAGGGAAGGTGCGTACCGCCGAAAGGTCTCAAACACGCCGTGGTCAAACACCCTCGCGAATATGCCGTCCACCCATCTGGCGAGGTTGCGGGCCACATCCTTCACAGGCTCCCTCTTTCCCAAACCCACCTCGTTCGGTCCCAGGAAAAAGGTGTGGCCGCCCAGCTCCCTTACGGCCACCTCAAACGTCGCCCTGGTCCGCAGGGAGGGTTTCTCAAACAGCATAACCCAGATGCGGTCCCTCAGTATATCGCTCCTCCGAATTCCGGCCTTCCTCTGCAGTCTGAGGTGCTGGGCGACCCTCAGAACCTCCAAGGTTTCCTCTCTCGTAAGGTCAAGCACGCTTATGTACTGTCTCCCCCTCATTTCTTTTTGCCCTTCTTTTTCTCCAAGCTCATGGCCTTTTTGAGATCCCTGAGGGCCTTTCTCTTTTTACCCATAGCCTTGTGTATGGCGGCCCTTATCCTGTAGAGGTTGGGATTTTCGGGATCGAGGTCTATGGCCTTGTTGATGTACTTCAGGGCCTTCTTGTAATCCTTCTTCTCGTAGAAAACCTCGGCAAGGGCCTGGAATATGCGCGGCTCATCCGGCTTTATTTCGGCCGCCCTTTTTAGGTAGGATATGGCCTCGTCGTACTTGCCCTGGACAACGTAGAGGTTTCCAAGGTTGGCCAAGACCTCATAATCGTCCTCTTTGATCTCGTAGGCCTTTTTGAAGTACTTCTCGGCCTCGGCGAGCTCCTCCTTTTCAAACTTGAGGACGGCGTACTCCTTGTAGAGCGTCAGCTTGATCTCGTCATCGGCGGCCGTATCCCTTTCGGCGAGCTCTATGGCATCTTTTAACAGATTCTCCGCTTCCTCCTTTTTACCCTCATATTTGTAGAAAACGGCCAGCTGGAGCTTGGCCCTGTAGTTCTGGGGGTCTATCTCAACGGCCTTTACGAGATAGTGTTTGGCCTTATCCTCATCCTTAAGTTCGCTGTAAGCCGTGTGGAGCAGAAGATAGGTGTTGGCGTTGTTGGGGTTGACCTTTAAGGAGTACTCCAAGTACGTGATGGCATCCTTCGTATTTCCCCCGTCCATAAGTTTTATGGCGGCGTTGTTGAATATGGCCGAAACGGACTCGTACCTGAGGAGGGGTTGTCCGGCTATGGAGACAGCGCGCTCAAACTTATCCGCATCCATGTAGGTGCTATCAAGGGAAAAGGCCTTTTTAAGATCCCCTGCGGCCTCCGTATACATGCCCTTTTTCGTGTAGATCAAAGCCCTCCATATGTAGGCCTTCGGATTGGTGGAATCCTCGGCGATCCACTTGTTGGCGTTTTCAAGGGCTTTCTCCAAGTTGTCCTGCTGGACGTATATTTTTGTGCTGCTGGCGTAGGGGGATTCAAGTGTTGCACATCCAACTGAAACCAAAAACAGACCTATCAAAATCTCACGTTTCATAAGGCGGCTATTATACTGCTGCAAGCCGCCGAAAAGGATCGCCCGCGAGAACTTAGACGGATTTTTAGACTCACGTGTCTAAATTTAGACATCCGTCTGCGGACGTGTCTAAGATCGCAGGCACATCTCCACGTTTTTACAACACAAACCGCATTTTAAACGGATATATCTTTATTTATTCTATACTGGTAAATTATACCTTTGACTTACAGGTGTCTAAGTTTGGACACACAAAAATCCGACACTAACCGCAAAATTATTCGCCATGATCCACTTAGACAACTTGGACATTAGAGGGTACTTAATTTTTTCTCTAGAGTAATTTATAGGTACATACAAAGGCGAATTTAGACACGGACACGAGACGCTTACCTCCTCAGCACTTTAACGACCCGTATTCTCCCTTTCGCTCTTACAACTTTGAAGTGTACACCCCTTACGGGTTGCCTCACCCTCCTACCATCCGGGAGGTAGTACCCAAGCATGTCCGCGGCCGGCAGGCTCCCACCATCTTCGCGTACTGTGGTAAGTGGGGACGTGGCCAGACCGAAGCCGAAAGCCGTCTCGTACCACATCATGAACCCGTTTCTGTCCGGGAGGAACACAACGTCCGGGGCCCACGGACCCCTCAACTCAAACGCGCTGAAGGGTGGGGTGTACGTGCCGAACAGGGGGTTTTCGGGGTGTTTTGTCCAGTTTATGCCGTCCGTTGACGTGGCGTAACCTATCCATATCGTATCAACGTCCCCGTCGGCGGCGATGTCCGAGACGGATGCGCCGCAGTACCACATCTCAAAGAGGGTGTCCCTCTTTATAACCGTCGGCGTGGCCACGGCAAACCCGTCCCAGTCAAAAGGGCCTCCGGGGGTGATCAGGGGGTTGGAGGGGAGTTTACTCCAGCTTATACCGTCGGACGAGACCGCACCCCCTATCCGTACCCTCCAGGTCGTGTCAACGCCTGAGAAGTACATGAAGTAGTTCCCGGAGGAGGAGTCGTAAACCACGGTGGGAGACTCAAGGAACAGACCGTCCCAATCGCCCGGTCCTCCGGGCGCAACCACGGGAGAGAGGACGGGCCTGCTCCAGTTTATGCCGTCGGATGAAACGGCCACGCCTATTGCCCCACCGGGGGGGTCGTTATCCGAGTCCCCGAAGTAGTAGAGTTTGTACTGCCCGTCGTATATTATCTCCGGCGTGTCAAGGAAATGGGAATCCCACGATGAGGTATCCGGTTCAAGTACGGGCGTGGCCGAATCGTACTTCACCCAGTTTATACCGTCCGTGGAGTAGGC
>JALWZG010000063.1 GCA_027002825.1 Caldifarciminota bacterium | reverse complement strand
CCGTGTATTACTCCGCCGTCCGCCGCTAGGAGGCCCCCCGAAGGGGACCTCCCCGCTCGACTTGCATGGCTAAGGCACGCTGCCAGCGTTAGCCCTGAGCCAGGATCAAACCCTCCAAGGCACAAAGGTTTCGCCTCAAAGGAAATCTCTCTCTCCCTTCCCACCCTACCTACTCGGCTCTCATACAGAAGCATAGAATAATGGGGGGGATAAAAAATTTGTCAAGTGTCCCACCCCTTTTTCACATCCTCAGCTTACGAAAACTCAACCTCTCATTCACATACACCGGCTATTATAAGGGGGGAAGGGAGAGGACGTGGGTTTTCACCTCACAACCGCCTTCTTAACCGTGCCACCAGACCTTATGAAATACACACCGGGCCTCAGGTGTAAAACCCTGCTGCCACGCAGGGTTACCCTTTTCACCAGGCGACCTGAGACGTCCCACACTTCAACCTTCAGGGGTTTGCTACCACTACGGGAGGCTATCTTCAGACCCGATGGGAGGGAGAATAGTGTTAAATCCTCACCGCCTTCACTCCGGGAAGTTTTGCATTTACAAAGGGGTGCCCCCGTCTCGGAGCATACACAGGATGCACCTTCGGAGCAGTAGGCGGAACACGTACCGAGGGGGCATTCAACGGAGCAGGTCGGCTCGGCGTAGTTGGGAATGTCTTCTCTGGGAGGATAGAACGTGAAGGGAGATTCTTCCCTTTCCCTGAGTGTCTCCTCCCAGAACCGGAGGATCTCCTCCTCTTCCTCCGTAATCCCCTGCAGATCACCCGTTGTGAGGGTGAGCAGACTCAAAAGCATACCCTTACCTCCTTTTCCCCCTTCTCCTTCCTCCCTCCGGGTGAAGGGGGTTAAGCCCCGGAACGAGCTCCCTTCCCCCTAAGGCACGCTGCCAGCGTTAGCCCTGAGCCAGGATCAAACCCTCCAAGGCACAAAGGTTTCGCCTCAAGGGAAATCTCTCTCTCCCTTCCCACCTTACTTACTCGGCTCTCATACAAAAACATAAAATAATGGTGGGGATAGAAAATTTGTCAAGTGGGTATCCCCCTTTTTGCCATCTTCAGACCCAAAGTCTTATGCTTTCATTCACATACGCCGGCTATTACAGAGGTTAACCACAAAAGAAGTTTCACAGCGCGTGAAACAAAGAGGAATTTCAATTTCGCTTCCCTTTGCTTTAGTTCTTTTACCAACGTTTGCCACCGCGAACGTTCTTGAGATAGAGATCCCTTCGTGGATCACGGATAGCATGCTCATAAACGGCGATCCCGCTGCCTGCCTTACCGCTTACGATAGTGATCATTCCTCTGCCCAGAACGAAAGCATGCCTTCAGACACAGTTCAGGCTTATCCCTACTTTTTAACCCAGAGCGTCCATACCCCCAAAAATGACAGTTCGTCCGTAAAATCAAGGGACGTGGGCATCACTATAAACGGCAAGGAGGTTATCCTAACGGGAAAGGGGGAGGTTGAGGTTTACGGGGCCTCGGGCAGGCTCCTCGGCAGGTTCAGGGTTGAAGGTGAGAAGAGGCTGCACCTCAAGGCTGGGGTGTATATGTTTCGCGTAAACGGAAAGATGAGAAAGGGAATTGTAAGATGAGCAGGTATATCGTTTTTTTCTTTGTACTCACGTTTTCATTTCTGTTTTTCAATTCAACAGATTGCGGTGGTGTTGGGAAAGCTTACGTGTATTATTCTTCCTTTGAATCGCATGGAACAAAGCTTTACGTAAAAGTGCACACGGCTGAGGTGACCGGTGTAGAGGAGTGTAGTTTTATTTACGATAACGAACCCGATACCACAAGGGTTATATGTGCGGTTTATAATGGTTCAGATATTGACAGAACTATTGTGTTCGTTGATAGCACCACAATCGTTTTGGACGGTAAAAACAGTATATGCCGTGAGATTAAACCTTCAAATCCGGGTATAGATGAGTATAGCTACGTTATTACCCTCTGGCATAAGGACATTTACGTTAAGACCACAACAAACGATACGCACAGGGTGTGGAGAGACTTTAGGTATTTCAGCCCCGAAGACGAATACTGTGATGAACACTACGCCAGAAAATATGAACTCGATCTACGGTTTCTCGTCCGTTCCGATTCCCCCTACGTCTGGATAAAGTTTCTGTGTTATGACTCAGTTTTCGTCTCCCCTGAGACCACGGCCTACCTGATAGAAGAACCTTTCCCCTTCACCGAACAGGGGAGTTTCAGACTCGCCAGAAGGAGGGTTTTCAGGCTGCACCTTGACGGGTATTATCACTACGGTGCTTTTGAGCTGATACCGGAAAGCGATACGGGTTGGGCAAAGTTGAGGGTGTCCTTTAGCGTTGTTCCGAGGTTGGGCTGGACTCTGCCACCTACGCCCGTGGACACCACACTATGAAGAGGTGATAGGATGAAAAAGGTAAACTTTGCCGTTTTAATTGCAGTATCTTCTCTTCTTACAACGGGTTGCAGGGGGGATGAGAAGAGGGTGTACCTGTACTATCCTTCCCACGCGGAGGGAACGAAACTCTACGTTGGGGTACATCAGGCGAAAATCTTGCGATCTGGATTTTATGAGTTTGAAAGCGATGGCAAAGCGGATGAGATTGGGATCAGATGTGAGATCAAGCCTGGCGGGGGGCATTTTGAAACGAGTGCCGTTATAGTTGATACGGGTACGGTGGTTATAGACGGGATGAGGAACATATGCTACGAGCTCAAGCCTTATTCCGATGAATCGCGTCCTCTGGACTCAAGCCGCATCATCTGGTATACGGATATATATCCGAAAGGTACGGGCGATATGATTTACAAGGTCAGAGGGGGGTATCAGTACATTCACGTGGCATGGAACAGAATTAAGACACATACCATTGAAATGCGTTTTCGTGCCGGCCTTGACTCCCCCTACGTCTGGATAAAGTTTCTGTGTTATGACTCGGTCTTTGTCTCCCCTGAGACCACGGCCTACCTGATAGAAGAGCCTTTCCCCTTTACCAAACAGGAGAGTTTCAACCTCGCCAGAAGGAGGGTTTTCAAGTTCTACAAAGGCTTTCGGTATTACTACGGGGCTTTTGAGGTCTTGCCTACGGACAGCGCGGGTAGGGTTCGGCTCAGGGTGTCCTTTAGCGTCGTTCCGAAGCTGGGATGGACGCTACCGCCGGGGTTATGAGGGGAGGAACTTCAGTAGTTTCGCGTTTACACGGAGAATAGAGGATTGCAGTTGGGCTGAAGGAAGGAAAAAGAAACCACGAAAAGCGAGGGCGATAAAGCCTCTGCAGATACTTGAGAAGGTCCTTGCTCGCGTACCAGCTGTCCATGAGGACATAAGCATGTTTTATCTTCACCTCCTCTAATGCCCACTTAAGCATCTCCATCGCCAAGTCTATTCTGCTCTTACCGTCCTCCTCTTTGCGGTATATCCTGAAGGTTAGGGGTATCCTCCACTCCCCCCACTACTGTCATCAATACCATATCCGCTTTATGCCCTCCCTCATCACGGATTCATACCCTTCCTTCCTTTCCCCCCTCCGGGTGAAGGGGATTAAGCCCCGGAGGGGATACCCGGCTCTCTACTTCCCTACCTTACGATAAGTTTCCTGACCCTTCCCTCACCGCGTACGAAGTATACGCCCCTCTTGAGTTTTAGGGCGTTCGCCTTCCCCTCGTATACCATCCTACCACTTATGTCGTAGACGGTTACGTGCGAGTCTCCGAGCTCTTGGGGTGATACCTCCTCCAGACCGAGTCCATCCTCCTCGCCAAGAGGTGAGTCAAGTGAACCCATAAAACTGCCTACGACCAGACTATCTCCGGGAAGTATGCAGGAAGGTGGATTCCAGAAGTAGACGAAGGCGTTGTCCGAGCCTGAGCCTACGCTTATATCTTCGCTTGAGAGGGTGTAGGTCCAGGTGTTGCCGTTAGCGTACGGGCTGGGCCAACGGGCGTGATAGACGAAGTCGGGAGGTGTGACGGTAGTGCCGTCCCCTCTGACGGAGAAGAGGTGGTACTTGCTGCCGGAAGGGGGATCCGTATCGGACTCCCTCAGGAAGTCAAACGTAGCCGGGAGAGGGGGTCCGACCTGAACGGGTGTGGTTATCTGGGGTCCGCAGCTCAGGGAGTAGGCCGGGTAGTAATCGCATTGGTACTGGGCGGGGTGATCCGTGGCGTCCACGTGTGTGTCGTAAAGCCATCTTATACCGACCTGAGCGCATGTGGAGGAGTTGTTTATTACGACCGTCTTGTGCCAGAGGCGGGATGTGTTTGTGGAATTTCCCGTTATCCAGAAGATCTCCTTTACGGTCAGGTTGTCAGCACCGTTTGTTATATTATAGACGAAAGTGACCCTCGGAACGGAAGGCTCGCATATGACCTGAGATGCGTAGTTTTCAAGGTATTGCTGCGTGAATCCAGGGGGGGTCGTTGCGGAGGCGTCCTTTCCGGTGTAATCGGTGTTGGTGTTGAGGGAGTGTATCGTGGTCCAGCTACTCCAGACAGAAGGTGTGGAGAACTGCGCGCCGTACAGTAGGGTTATGCCGGGATAAGTGTGGGATGTTCCAGTACGGGCGGTATAGGTTCCGAAATCATCTGCTATATCTATATCAAACCACCACTCAAGGTAGTTGTTGGTTATACCGTAGGGTTCAACGTTCGGATGAATGGTAGCCGTAAAGCCCCCGTCGTCGGCGTTAAAGTTGTAAAAGGCCAGGGTGGTCGTGGGTGAGTAGGTCTCCCCTCTTATGCTCACGGAGTCTATGTACCAGCCGGGATACGTTATGGATCCGTCGCTCTGGAACCTGAACCTGAAGAGTATGCTGCTTCCGGCGTAAGGGGTTAAGTCAAGTTGTTCGGTGTACCACGTGGCATCGTGTCCCCTGTACGTCGGTGAGATCTTCGTCCACGTTGCACCCCCATCGGTTGAAATCTCAACCCATCCGGAGTCATAACCCGTCTCGGTATCGTACCAGTGGTAGAACTTCAAGGTGTACGTGGAGAAGCCCCCGGTTAGGGCCACGGGGGTTTGTTTTTGTATCGCCTCGTCCGCGTTGGTGTTGTAGTCTCCACCGAGGCTAGTGGCCCAAACGTTTGTACCGAAGAGGGCGGACCCTGGGCCGGACGTGGGCGCGCCGCGCTGCCAAGGGGCGCTTCCACCTCCCGTTGATACGGGTATGAGGTCACCGTCGTCCGCACCTTCAAAAGATGAGGCGTAGAGGACGGTGGAGGAGAGCAGGTTCCGGCCTATAACCCTTACGTCGTCCACGTACCATCCATCGTAGGTTATGGAGCCGTCGCTGTGGAAGGCGAAGGCCACCTTCATGTTCGGAGAGTTCCCACAGACGCTTATGTCCAAAGTCTCCGGCACCCATCCGACGGGACCTCCGGTGTAGGGCCCTCCTACGACGTTCCACGTAGTCCCACCGTCCGGTGAGCATAGCACGTATCCCTCGTCCCAACTGGACTCGGTGTAGTAGTAGTGGTTGAAGATGAGCAGGACCTGGCTGTATCCGGAGGAGTTTATGACGGGTGAGTAAAGGGTGTCGTCCATGTTGTTGTTGTAATTGCCTCCGAGGACGGTTCCCCAACAGCGATCCGCTCCGTCGCACCCGGCAGGTATCGTGGCATCCGTCCCCCACTGCCAGTTCTGAAACGTGGTTCCGCATCCCACATAGGTCACGAGGGGTTTTACCCCGGATGGGGGTTTGTTCTTGCCCCACATCAGTGAGCTTTTCACCTCTTCGGCGTAATGAAGGGCCTCCTTGTAGGGGATGTTGAAGTGTTCGGATATGTCCGCGGCCAGCTCACCTTCGCTCTTGGACATCAGAAGGCCAATCGCCTCACCTTTTTCCAGGTTGTACCTCTTTTGATAGAAATAAACCACCTTTTCCTCAAGCGATAAAGCCACAACCCAGAGCATGACGTCTTATTTTAAAGCTGCTGCATCCCTGTTGTCAAGGAAGACTCACCTGCGGGAACAGGACCGGCAAACCGGGCGACTTGCCCGCAAGGGCCATCAGATAATTGCAAACCGTCCCTATCTCGTAAGCGTCAAGCCTATCAGCATAACGGTACCTGCCCCCTATCTTGGCCTCAAGTATCCATAGAGTGGACCCCTCAGAGGCATCTGGAGGTGTGCCAAGACCTTCAGGCTCAAGCTCGTAGAATCCGACCTCATCAAGCTCCTGTAAGAGTTCAACCCACTCCTGCTCGCTCAGAACCTCCTTCTTTACGACCTCATCGGGACCCTTTGCATCGTCCCTAATCCTCAGAACTATCCGCGTTCCTTTCTTTTCAACCGTTATGCTTATGGCATCACGCCGCTCGTAAACCGGATCGCCAACGGCAAGGAATCCACTGTTCGGGAACCACGTCACCCTCACCATATCGCTCTTTGCATCACGAACCTCGTTATCTATAACTATGGGCGGTGTGTAGCTCTCTAGCCTGAGGCCGAACAGTTCAAGGTCGTCCTGTTTTGAGTCCTTATCGTCCGGAGGGGAACACCCTTTACCTTCGGCCGTCCCTTCTATGCATCCCGCCAGGAACTTCTTGAAATCCTCACTGGAAAAGACCGCTGCCAACACTGAGGGCGGGTAATAGGGAGGCTCAAGGTCTAACCGATAGTTCAGTCTACACTGCGTCATCCTACTCTTCTTGAACTTCCCGTCTAACTCCTCTTCTATGCAATTCAGCATCCACTCGGCAAACCTTATCCGAAAAACCTCGGAGCTGTCCCCGAGGATCTCGGAGAGGAGCCTCATCTCATCCCTTATCTCGGAGGGTCTGTAAAGACGCCAGGCCTCCTGTATATACATCAGGGAAGCCTTGGCGTACCTGCTGACCTTCTCTTTGAGCCGCTTGAGGTATCGGCGTTTCTCCTCTTTCCCCATCCTTACCACAGCGAGTGATATTAGGCTTGCGGGAAATCCCGACTCTCCTAATCTCTCCAACCTCTCCTCCCGCTCCTCATCGCTGAGGAAAGAGCGCGCGAGGAACGCCTCGTATACGTACGGCTTGACCTCCTCGGCTATAAGCCTGTAGTAGAGGTCTGCCATATCCAAGAGGGCCCTCTTCCCTCTGGGATTCCTGATGTACTTCCTAAAAACCTTCCTGAAAGTCATCTCGGTTGAATCAACAGATCTCTTCCCTTTGTACTTCGCCACCTTCCTGAAGAGGTACTCCGCAACGTCCGGATTCCCCCCTATCACGGCGTAGTAAAAGGGGGTTTTATCGGAGCTGTCCGCCTCTGCCGGGTTAAGCCCCTTGCTCAAAAGCCCCTTTACCTGCTCGGCATTCCCACCAAAGGCGGCGAAGTGCAGGAGGGTCTTTCCATCGGAGAACCTCACATCCCACTCCCCCCTCTCCATGTAAACACCAACGAGGTACTTAACCACGTCCCTATGGTCCTTCCGTAGAGCGTAGTGCAGAGGGGTTAAGCCTTTGTCATACCCTTGTGTGGTCTTGTTCACATCGGCGCCGGCCGAGACCAGATACTTCACCATATCAAGGTCTCCCCTCTCGGCCGCCATGTGCAGGAGCGATTTGCCGTTGTACACGTAGTTCGCTTTAGCACCGACGCTTATGAGGTACTTTGCGACCTCCACGTGTCCACTCTCTACGGCTTCAAGTAGGAGTTTGTTCAGTTCCCATTTTTTGTTAGTCTTCTCAAGCAGATACTTCAGGATTTCGGTGTGTCCGCTCCTAACGGCTACCATCAGATCTCCACTTCTGACCTTAAAGCCGGCTTCTACCAGGTACTTGACCACGTCCAAGTGTCCGTTCTTGGCCGCAAGGTATATGGGTCTTGGAGCGTCAAACAGACTGTAGATTATGCTCAGCCTCTTGTCCTTTTTGATCTCTCCCTCCAGGTACTTCACGACTTTCAGATGGCCGTAAGCGGCGGCGTAGTGTAGAGGTATGAGGTCATGCGCATCCCAAGAGTTCAACTTCGCCCCCTTCTCTATCAGATACTTAACGACGTTCAGGTTCCCGGCCGCCGCGGCCCAGTGGAGGGGAGTGCCGTAAGGGGTGCGCCCGTTCACGTTCAAATTCTTCTTCTCAACGAGATACCTCACCTGATTCATATCCCCTCCGAAGGCGGCGAAGTGCAGAAGGGTTGTCCCACCCACAAACCTCTCTTTCCACCTTTTGGCCTTTATGTACTTTGAGACGAGATACCTCACTATGCGTTTGTGCTTCTTTCTGACTGCCAGCTCTATCAGGCTTATTCCGTCCTCACACCTTACATCAAACCTCCTCTTCTTCCCGTCTATCTCCGCTCTGAGCTCTTTGTGCCTCCCCTCTTCTGCGAGGTCGCACAGGTTGACGAAGGAGAGGGCAATCCACGCCATAGAATTATGATTTTAAGGCGAGGAAGTGTCCGTATCAAATGGGTTCTCACCCGATCCTCCCAAGTGGAGCGGAGGGGACTCGAACCCCCGACCTCCGGAGTGCGATTCCGGCGCTCTCCCACCTGAGCTACCGCCCCATAAGGCGTCTATTATAACGCCGAACCGAACACACGTGCCATCACTTGACATTTCGGAGATCTCGCCCATTATTCCATGGAACAGAAGTTAACATAAGTTAAAGCAAAAAGGAGGTGAGACATGGCAAGGCTCGTAAGGTTTGACCCTTTCAGGGAGCTTGAGGCCCTCAGAAGGGAGATGGAAAAGGTTTTTGACAACTTCCTCGCCGAAAGGGGGTTGGAGGGGGAGTTCGTGTGGACCCCCCCGATAGAGGTAAAGGAAACGGACGACAGGTACGTGATCCGCATGGACATACCCGGAGTTGAAAAGGAGAACGTGAAGATAGAGATAAGCGACAACACCCTTATCGTCTCAGGTGAGCGGAAGGAGGAGAAGGAGGAAAAGGAGGCCAACTACTACCGTCGCGAAATCGCCTACGGCTCCTTCTACCGCGCCATCCAGCTGCCCTCTGACATAAACCCGGAGGAGATCAAGGCCAGATACGAAAACGGCGTTCTGACCATCACGGTTCCCAAGAGCGAAAAGGCAAAGAAGCGCGAGATAAAGATAGAGTAAAGGGGGCTTCCGCCCCCTTTTTTAACCTCACCCCCACCTTATAACTGCGGAGGCCCATGTAAAGCCGGCACCAAAGGAGACGGCGAGGACGGTATCCCCCTCCTTCAAAAGTCCCCTTTCCAACATCTCCTCCAAGGCGAGGGGTATGGAAGCGGCGGAGGTGTTGCCGTACCTCTCTATATTGACGTAGACCTTTTCCCTTGGGAGGTTTAGCCTCTGCCTCGTCGCCTCAATGATCCGTAGGTTTGCCTGATGGGGGACGAGCCAGTCCAAGTCCTCCGCCTTGAGGTTTGCGAGCTGTAGAGCCTTCACGGCCGCTTCACCCATCTGGACGACCGCGTTTCTGAAAACCTCACGACCCCTCATCCTAACGCCCCAGCTGCCCGGAGGGTACGCCGTTCCCACCTCAATTTTCAGAAGTTCACCGAGTCTTCCGTCCCCCTGGAGGTAGGTTGAAAGCACGCCGTATGGCCCTTCATCCACGGTCAAAACGGCCGCACCCGCGCCGTCACCGAACAGGACGGCTGTGGACCTGTCCTCCCAGTCTATGAATTTCGTTCCGGACTCAACACCCACTATCAGGATATGCCTGTACTTGCCGGTCTGCAGGAGTCCCGTTGCGATCTCAAGGGCGTAGAGAAATCCGGGGCAGGCGGCGCTTATGTCAAAGCACGGCACTTTGTCCATCCCCAACTTGGCGGCGGTTATACACGCCGTGGACGGTGTCAGGGTGTCGGGGGAGGAGGTGGCCACTATCACCATGTCCACATCGTCTACGCTTAACCCCGCCCTCTTGAGGGCCTTCTTTGAGGCTTCAACCGCCAGGTCAGACGTTCTCTGTTCCGGAGGGGATATCCTCCTGCTCTTTATACCGCTCCGGGAGAATATCCACTCGTCGCTCGTATCCAAAAACCTCTCAAAATCCCTGTTGTGCAGCTCGGATTTGGGTGCGTACGCTCCGATACCCTTTATCCTTACCACAACCGTGTATTTTACGGAATTAACCCGCCCATGTGTGGAATATGACCCTTTTGCAAAGGTATAATATAAAGTTGATGGTTAAAAGGGATATAGAGAAAATAGAAAAAAAAGCGAGGGAAATGGCGAAGAGGGGGATCTGCATGCGCGAGGAGCTGGAGGAGCTGATCGTATACCTCTTCTACGATATGCAACTGGAGAAAATGGGGGAAATCCTATCCCTTTACTACGATGTCTGTGTTCCCGTCTCCCCCCGCATATCCCTCGCGAGGCTGGCGATGGACCTGATGCTCATGAAGCCGATAAGGGAAGAAGCCCTCCTCCACCCCATGGAGCGGGTGGAGTACAGCTTTTACTACTCCGGAGATACGCTGAAGGCACTGGAAATGCTCAAAGAACACGAAAAGGAAATTTTGAAGGACTACTCCCTTGAAACACTTCTGGGGATTTATTTCATAATATACAACGTTTTGGGGAAGTTCGTCATCCCCCCTGTCAAAACCCCGCGGATGGATACGACCTTCGTCGCACTGAACAGGTTTTCCTGCGGGGATATAATGTACGCCTCTGAGAAGTGGAGACCGGAGATGCTTCCGGTCGATTTCCACGCGTCAAAAAGGATGGCCCTGATGTTCAGGTTGCTCAAATCCATAATGGTGGGGGATTCCCTCACGTTTGAGGCTATACTGAGGACGTTCCAATCCTCCGGTGAGCGTTATATGTACACGTACTCAAAGATACTCGGCCAGATCCTCAGCGATAGGTACAGGGTTGAGAGCGAGGATATCCCACCCTATGTGAGGCCCCTGAGGGTGTTGAACGATTACGTTCGGGGCAGGATAAAGGAGATGCCCGAAGGCCTCAAAGGACTTGAGAGTATGGTATGGCATCTGAAGAAATCCTCCAGCGGATCGCAGTTCCTCTCCTTCGCCGGTAAGCTGAGGCTGGTGCGGGGTGCGGATGAGGTAAGGCTTCCAAGGCGTAAGGCCGTGGCCATACTGGGTATCATGAGGGTGATGGGGAAGGACTACCTCATGGGCATGGCGGAGCGCCTATTTCCGAACAGCCCCAACCCCGTGAAGACCGTTAGGGATTACATGAGGTTCGTAAAGGACTACAGGCACGTGCCTACAAACCTGAACTACACGCTGAACTCCGGTATATTCCTCTACGATGAGAAGGAGGAATGGGCTTCCATCCTGAAAAGCGATCTCCGGAGGATGGGTAGGCTCAAAGAACCCGTTTACGTGTTAAGGGATGTGCAGATGGGCTGTTGACCCCATCAGGGGATTCCGTGTTATTTCGGCTTCCAAGAGGAAGGGTAGGCCACACGAGGGAAGGGATGAGGGGTTTGTCTGTCCGTTCTGTCCCGGAAACGAGGGTTTAACCCCTCCGGAGGTGCTGAGGGTGGGGGACGGTGACGGTTGGAAGGTAAGGGTTTTCCCGAACAAGTTTCCCATATGCGGAGAACACGAGGTTGTGGTCGATTCCCCGCGCCACGACGATGACTTGGACAGCATGTCCACCGCGCACGTAAGCGTTCTGCTCACGGTTTGGGAGAGGAGGTTGAGGCATCACGCCGGGAAACCCTACGTCCTACTCTTTAGAAATTACGGTTTTGGGGCCGGAGCGTCTATAATGCACCCACACACGCAGGTCGTGGCGATGGACGAGATCCCGCCGGTTCCTTTGAAGGAAAGCGAAAAACTGAGGGAGGGGATGTGCCCACTCTGCGGAGGGTTCACCAAAAGGGTAGCCCTGTTCGGCGATATAGTCGTGGGTGTCCCGGAATCCCCGGTCTTCCCGTTTGAGCTTTGGATTTTTCCCCGCACCCATGAGAGAACCTTCAGGGCTTCCGAAGAACTTGCGAGGGCCCTTGTGTCCTCGGTCGCCGTCCTCAAGAGGGGGTTTAACGTGAAATCCTACAACCTGATACTCCACCAGGCCCCAAGGGGTGCGGACTACCACTGGCACATAGAGGTGATAGCGAGGTTGGGAAGGTTTGCCGGCTTTGAGATAGGTAGCGGTGTGTTCGTCCTGCATCACACAAAGGAGGAGTTTTTAAAGGAGCTGGAGAAGTGGTTTGAGGACTTCAAGGGCGGATAAACTTCATCACCTTACCCCCGCATACCCTGAAGTAAACCCCCCTCAACTTCGGCCCGTCCACACGCCTGCCGTCCACCCCGTAAAACCTCCCCTCACACCTTTTTGGAGAGGTGTGTCCGCCTTCCACCACGTCCAGGGGAAGACTCTCCCCCGTCACCTCCCTCCACCTCGCGCTCAGGTACTGCAGGTACTGGTCCGCAAGCCTCCTGCTGTGTATTATCACGACAACCTCATCACTCCTTGTAAAGCCGTTGTAGCTCCAGTTGGCGGATCCGAACTCAACCGCTGAGAGATCCCTCACGGCGAACTTGTCATGGAACGTCCGGTTGCTCAGATAGGGCCGTACGTACGTGGGAGGTCCCCATGTGCGCATGACCTGACTCTCGGAGTAGGAGCTGTTCCAGTCGGAGTGATCGAACAGGCCGGTTATCAGGCGACCGTTGTTGTGGACGTACCTGTAGGCGTCCCTTATGCCGTCATGTGTGAACACGTTGATCCCGAAGTGTATCTGGGTCTGGGTTTCGCGCACAAACCTCGTAAAGGCCTCCTCGGCGGTGTCGGCCGGAGGAAACCACACGCCTATACTCTCCGAGGGGAAGTAGTTTACGGTGTTGTGGGTCTTCTGGACGCCAAAGCGGGCGGCCGAGGGGTTTGGTGTATCCCCGGAACTCCCCCACATCTCGTTGAACTCCGGCAGAAAGGCCTGGGTTGCGACCTCGTGGGATCTTATAGCCGTGATGCTGTTCACCTGAAGGGTGTCGGCGAAAACCGTGAAGTTGTAAGAGCCTACGAGTATGATGTCGTTTGTGGGGTCCGAATCCCTCGCGTCTATAAGCACCACCTTCATGTGCATATAACCCCAGTCGGATCTCGTGGCGTCCGAAAGGGTGGGTATGCCGGCGGACCGTATCTGGGCTATGTAGGAGTTGTCCCTGTCGGACTCGTATATGACCCTGACCTTTACACCCCTACGGTGTGCGTCTATCAGGGCGTCGGTTATCGTCTGGGATGTGAGGTTGTATATGGCAACGTCCACGCTGTACCTCGCCTTCCTTATGAAGCTCGCGACGACGAACCTGAGTGTATCGTTGCCGTAATTCTTCACGATCCTTGAGACGGATGTGTCCGTCTCCCTGTTGAAGAAGGGGGTGTAGAGCGAGAGGGAGAGGGGGGTTATGTCCCCGTCCGTCCTGGGGATCACAACGTAGTCCTCGTTTCTCTGACCCACCACACCCGTTATGAGCAGCTCGTCTTCCAAGAAGGGGAAGTACGCAACGGTGTCCCTGTTGAGCGCCTTCACGTCCCTCCCCAAATACGTCAGGACGTACTCGCCGTACCTGTTCAGCCAAGCGTCCTTCACCTTTCCCCTCAGCCTCACGAGTACACCTTCAAGACTCTCGGCCACCTCCGGGACGGTTATGCTGAGGGGTGGCAGGGGGGAGGATGTTCCGAGGACGTTGACCGAGGAGAGGACGATCTCCGTCATGTTCCGGTACTCCTGAACCGTTCCCGACACGAGGACGCTATCACCCACCTCAACGGAGGGCATGGAGTACCCGGCGTATACGAATATACCGGACCAAGCTCCCACGCTGTCCTGTATGTAAAATCCCCTCAGGTCGGGAAGCACGGCCGTCACAACCCCGTCAACCGTCACGGCACTCCCCACATACGGTGAGTCCCCCGAAGGGTCCGTGGTGTACTGCAGATCCCTTATGCTCAACGCGAGGAGGAACAGCACGCTTGTATTCTAAGGCCTTCCGCCCACGTACTTGATCCTCAAGCCCCTGACGTGGGCTTTGAGGACATCAAGGGGTATCCTCCTCCTCTTGGCGTAATCCTCAACAACCCTATCCGTTTCCATAAACCATACGGCCAGCGATTTCCCCAACTCCCTTTCGGCCTCGTATGCCAGGTCTTCCTTTGCGATCCAGAAGGCCAGATCCAGCTCCTTCCCCTCCGTCTCCCAGTAAATCCGTGAGAGGTTGTAGGTGAAGGGGAAGTCCTCAAAGCCCCTGAGGGCGGAGTCGCCGTACACCACGAAGGCGTCCACTCCGGGGACAACGTCCGAGAACACCCTCTTCTCAACCCTCTCAACACCGACGCTCAGGGCGTTGCGCAGTGTGTTCTCAAGCAGATGTATGACGAACTCGTACCCCTTGATCACCCCAAGGGTCTCTATGGACCCGCTCTCCCTCTTTGATATGAGGAGGAGGTCAAGGGCGTCCCTACCAAGGGACACAACGTAGGGCAACCTTACAAACCCATCGGGGATGGCGTCGTAAAACGTGAAAGGATAGGGGGTTGCGTCCACACTGCTGGAGAGGAGGACGGTCTTTACGCCTGAGAGGGGTATAGGGAAGAGGGAGGCCCTGAGGTTTATGTAAAAGGGCAGGAAGTCAAACTCCCTTACCTCTCCGACAACCATCAGAAGCTGAAGTTTTTCACGAAGTAGAGGGAAACGTCCCAGAGGGGTGTATCCTCCTCGTAGAGGACACCTGCGGACGTACCCATGAAGAACGTGTCCGTCCAGTCAAACCTGAGGTGAAAATCGGCAAAGTAATCGCTGTGTTTGAGGCTGAGAGGTACGGACTGCACCAGCCCTATGTCAAACATGGGTGTTAACTTCCAGTCCTCGCCCAACCGCCTTTCAAAGCCGAACCTGAGGACCTCCGCCGACGTACGGGCTATATCGCTCCAGGGTATTCCCATCTGCGAGTAGGTTTTGTAGACGGACACACCGAAGAAGGGAGACCTGTCGGGATCCAGGTCAAGGCCCTGAGCCGCCACCCTCCTGAAACCATCACCGGCTGAATAACCCATGACACCCACAAACCATCCACCCGGATTCACGTAAGTTTTGAGGAGAAAGGCCCCCCTGTTTTCCGTCTCTTCCCCTTTGGGCTTAGAGCCGACGGCCTCTAAGGACAGTCCCCAGAACGGGGACTGGTAGTCCAAAACCAGACCCGCGTACATCTCCGACCCCCCTGAGAGCAGTGAGTCGTAAACACCGTAGAACACAAAGGAGAGATCCGAGAGGTCAACCCCGGCCTTCAAACCCCCTCCGAAGCTGTGCGGGACCTTGTACAGGAGGAGGTTCAACCATACGGACTTACCCCATGAGACGTCCAGAAAGGGGTTTCCCCCGAGATAATCGCCGAAGACCAGACCGTTCCCCCAGTATATCGTCCCCAACCCCAACCTGAAGTCCAGTCCGTTCTCAAACACCTTCTCCACCTGCGCCTCCTTGATCAGGGGTACGGGGAGTTGGGAAAACCTGTCAAAGGCCACAACAGTAAACCTACCGTAAAAACCCTCATCGTACTGCATCTGGAAGGTCAGATCCCCCCTGTAATATGTGTTCTGTTTACTCCACCAGAGTCCCATCACACCTTCCAGCGTGTACACACGCAACTTCTCTCCCCTCACCTCCTCCACTATGCTGAAGTCGGCCTCTTCACCCTGGGATACGAGAAACACCAACAGCATACGAAAGTATTCTAAGGTCGGATTAGTTCTACAAACGTCCGGGCGGATACGTCGGGTGAGAGCATGTCCCTTATACGCCTCATCTTCGGGACGAGCTCATCCCTCCTCTCCGAGAGTTCCAGGACCTCACGCGCTATCCTCCGGGGGTTGATGTGCTGGACGTGTTCCGGGAACACCCCCTCCCCCAGGAGTATGTTGGGAAGGCTTATGTGTTTTGTTTTAACCACGAGGCGACCTATCCACCATGAAACCTCGGATAGGGCGTACAGGACGACGGCCGGGGTCTCCTCAAGGGCAGCCTCAAGGGCGGCCGTACCGGATGCGACCACCACGACGTCGCTGGAGCTTATGACATCCCTTCCCCTCCCCTCAACCCTGACGGCGTCTATGGGGAGCGGATAGTCCCTCGGCAGGGAGAACACGAACTCAACCCGCGGGTAAATCCTCCTTATCTCATGGGCTATCCGGAGCATCCTCGGAAAGAGCCTCCTGACCTCCTCCTCCCTCGATCCGGGGAGGAATCCCACTGTGAGCTCCTTCCCCTTGAAAAGCGGCTTTCCCCTGAACTTTACGGCCGGATGCCCTACGAAGCGCGCCCGGACACCGTAGGACCTGAGAAAACCCTCCTCAAAGGGGAAGACCACCATAACACCGTCCAACCTCGCCAGCTGTCTCACCCTCCACTTTCCCCAAGCCCAGACCTGTGGGGCTATGTAGTACACCACCCTCTTACCGTACCTCTTGAGGCTTACGGCAAGTGGAAGGTTGAAGCCCGGAAAGTCAACGGCGAGGAACACATCGCTCTCCATCGCCCTTCTGAACACCTTCTCCCTCACCTTTCCTATCTTCCCCAGCCTCCTCAACGCCTCCTGAAAGCCCACAACGGCTATATCCCCGTAATGGGCCACGAGGCCCACACCCTCGGCTGCGAGGTGTTCCCCACCCAACCCCCAAAACTCAAAATC